>QIAW01000624.1 GCA_003225655.1 Acidobacteriota bacterium | reverse complement strand
ACCAAAGACCCCTTTGACGAGGTTGATTTCGGGCAATACTTCCAGGAATACCGCGATCCCGGCTATCGCAGCCGCCAGGAATGGGAAGATGTCGAAAAGCCCTCCTTTGAGAATTTCCTCTCCCGTCCGGCCACCTTGACCGATCACCTGATGTGGCAGCTTTCATCTATGCGGCTGAAGGAAGAGGTCGCCGAAGCCGCGGAACTGGTGATCGGCAACCTGAATGAAGAAGGCTACCTAACGGCCACTGAAGATGAACTGATGGGCGTGGTGGCTCCTGAGCAAGAAGCCACCAGGTCTGACACGAACGGCAAAGAAGAAGCGGCCTCCAGGCTGACCAGCAGCGAACTGGAGGGGATTTGGGAGATGACAGGCCAGCGGCAGACCATGATATCGCGACTGCTTCACCCCATGAGAAAGCCGAGGAGATTAGCGCCCTCCAACCTGCTGAGCAAGCCTCTCCGAAACACCACGCGAACGGCGAGGCAAATTCCCAACCGTTACACAGCTCTACGAACAACCTTGTGCGCATGCCTGCTCCCAAACCCAACTTTACTGTAGAGCAGTTGCGCGAGGCCATTCAGGTTGTGCAGCAGATGGATCCCGTAGGCGTGGCTGCGCGTGACATGCGCGAGTGCCTGTTGGCCCAGATTCACAACCATCAGCAGGTTGAAGAAGATCTGAACGGTGAAGAAGGCGAAAACCGGCAACTGCTCTCCGATTGCGCGGCGGTCATCGGCAATCACTTGAAGGCGCTGCAAAAGAAGGAATTCAAGGAGATCGCCAAAGCCCTGGGCCGTCCAATGGAAGCCGTGTTACAGGCAGTTGACTACATCAAACGTCTGGATCCGCGCCCCGGCCTGCGCTACAACATCGTTCAGGCGAGGTTGATCGAACCCGATGTCGCCATATTTAAGCAAGGCGACGAGTACATGGTGTTGATGAATGACGAAGACCTGCCGCAACTGCGCCTCAATTCCGCCTACAAGAAGCTTCTGCATCGCGAAGCAGCGGAAAAAGATGTGCGCGTCTATGTGAAAGAGCGCTATAAGTCGGCGATTCAGCTCATCAAGAACATCGAGCAGCGCAAACAAACCATCTTGAAGGTGTGCCATGCCATCATCCGGCGCCAGCGCGATTTCCTGGACTTCGGAATGGACCAACTGAAGCCCATGATGATCAAAGACGTGGCGGAAGAGATCGGCGTGCATCCTTCCACGGTCAGCCGCGCTGTGGCCAACAAATATGCCCACACGCCCCAGGGCGTCTTCGAATTGCGGTATTTCTTCAGCGAGAGCGTGAATGGCCCGGAAGGCGAAGGCATGTCGCTGCTTATTCTCAAGCGCAAGGTCAAAAAGTTAATCGAAGACGAGGACCCAAGCCGGCCATTGACGGATGAGCAAATCACCCGCATACTGCAATCACAAGGGATACAGGTAACGCGCCGGACGGTGGCAAAATACCGCGAGGACATGCGTATTCCCAGCACGCATCAACGACGGGTAAAAGACTGATTGAGTCACAGGAGGTGGCTGGAAAAACCGAAACTTTGCCTCAGCGCATCGAAAGCTGTACCGGTTCCAGAGAACAATTAAACACGAATGCCCGACAAGGAGGGAGTTCGATGAACGTTGAGTACACCGGCAGGCAGTATGAAATTACTCCCGCAATCCGCAAGCAGATCGAACATGGCCTCTCTAAGATCCGTAAACTTCTCGGCGACAACTTTGATACTCATGTAATTCTTTCCGTAGAAAAACACCGCCATCAGGCAGAGATCACCATCACCATACGCAATCATCCTATTGTAGGGGCGGCGGAAGCCCCGGAAATGCTCTCTGCGGTGGCGCAAGCCCTGGACCATATCGACCGCCAAGCGGTCAAATACAAAGCCCGCTGGCGCACACGCAAGCGGGCCGCGAGAAAAAAGTGGGCTGCCGTCAATGGCCACGACGGACAAAGCGCGCAGCGCGTCATTGCCATCGGCAAAGACGAAAAGACCGCTGTTCCCGTTGTGGTGCACGCTTTTCCGGCAATCGTGAAGATGGCCGAGGCGCATGTAGTCAAGTCGCAGGATTCGGTGTCACACACTCCCATGACCCTGGAAGAGGCCATTAAGGAATGCGAATTTCGCGACCGCGAAGTTTTCGTCTTCCGTGACAACGAGGGCAAAGTGAAAGTGCTGCACCGCACCAAGAGCGGCAAAATGGAGCTGATTGAAGCCCCTTAGATTCTGCTCATTCAGGAAAAGGGCACATGCATGCCCTTTTTCGTTTCGAACGGCCCTTCGACAACCTGATAGGCGAGGTTGCGCGACGCATCGCGCACAATGCAGAAGCATTCCGGGCCTTTAAAATTCCGGATCTTTAAATTTGAAGTAAACTTGCGATTACAATCGTAAGGCATCGAAGGCGGTTGCAGAGTGAAGAGAATCTGGCAAGTTTTGTCGAGCTATGTTTGGTGGACCCATGCGCGTGGGAGTGTGCACTACGACGTCATGGTTACCCTCATTCTGCTTTTTATCTTTCTCGCGCCTTTCAAAATTGAGTTCAACGACAAACCGGCAGAGCGCATGCCGCATCCAACAGGTATAGTTGCGTATCCCGACGGACAGCATGGCTTGGTTTTTGAGGTTGCATCGTCGGCGGTTCCCAGCAAAGAGCCGGATGCAGTCAAGGGAGATCTATCGCGGGCCATCGAGCCTTATGCCGGCAAAGCGGATATAGTCCGCTATGAAGCGGTCCGCGAGCACGGGAAGGTTTCACTCTACCGGGTCTGGATCCAGCGGCGGTGACGAACCCAATGAAATGGTCAATTTGCTTCTTCGCTGTAGTTGTCATGGTATACGCTTCGACGGCGCAGCAACCGAATACCGGTGCTGAACAGCCTGCATCCGCCCCGGCACAGAAATCCAACTCCGGTAAGAAAAAGACATCAACCTCGGGAACGGCGCAGAAAACTGACGCGGGCAAAACCCAGAAATCATCCCCTGCTGCCGCTTCCGGCGGCACGGCGCAGGAAGCGGGCCTGGAATCGGTGCTTGCGCAGATGGATGCCGCCTCAGGCACCTTCCGTTCAGCAGAAGCGGATTTGACTCAAGAGGACTATGAGAAAGTCGTGGACGACCACCACACCGAGAACGGCAAGATTTACTTCCGCAGAACGAGCAAGGGATTACAAATGGCGATGGATTTCATGAATAGTCCTGACTCGAAGTATGTTCTGCTCACCGACAATAAAATCCGTCTCTACCAGACAAGAATTGACCAGATCACCGAGTATGCTATAGGCAAAAACCGGTCTGACGTGGAGAGTATGTTTGCCTTGGGCTTTGGCGGGCGCGGCCATGATCTGCTGAAGTCATTTGATGTCAAGCTGGCAGGCGCTGTGATGATCGATGGTGTTAAGGTCAGCAAACTCGAACTCACGCCCAAGACCGAGGGTTTAAGGAGGTATTTTTCCCGAATTGAGTTATGGGTCGACCCGTTAAAAGATGTCTCACGGCAGCAACAGTTCTGGCAGCCCAGTGGCGATTACCACTTGGCCCATTACAGCAATATCAAATCGAACCAAAAAATTCCCGATGATGTTTTCAAGCTCAAGACCACAAGCCACACTAAGACAGTCACACCGTAGAAGGTATGGGGCCACAGCGAATCTTTTGGAATGCAACGGGAACAAAACTTATGTGCCTGCTCATATGCCGATACATCTATACTTAAATTAAGACCATGCTGGATGGAGTTTTCCATGGGTAAGGTTCTTGTTATTCCGGTTGTTCCCAATCCCAAGCGCCGCAAGGCATCCCGCGAAGGCGATCCCCGTTATATTGAAGGACAGCGTCTGCTGGTGGAAGCCATGAAATATCTCGCTCAAAGCGACCCTGCCAAAAATAAATCCGCCATTGAGCTGCTTTCTGAACACTTCCGCACGCAATTTCGCATGTCAGATTCGCCGCTGGGTTAGACGGTCTTCCTGATTCCTTTCCGCACGAAAGCCGCTCCAGCAAACGCCAGGACGACCGGATAACACTCCAGAGCGTAGCGGGGTTCGGGGTTCTCGATCGTAGCCAGGAACAGCGAGCGCAAGAGAACAAATCCAATGAAGAGCGCGAAAATCAACGCGGGCTCGCTGAGCCCCCAGGATCGCGGCCACAATCGGAGTACGCCAATGACGGCCAATAGAAGCAAGATCAGGTTCCAGCTTCCCAGGGCGATGGCGATCCACGAATCCATGCCGTTTTCCTCGATCTTCCACCAGTCCAGATCGATGGGCAATATCTCCACCCGCGGGCGCAGCCACATATCCATAACACGCAATGCCGGAAGCCATACGTAATAGCGCAGCGGATGCCGCCGGATGCGTTGTTCGGCGAGCTGGTTGAATTGAGCGTCGAGTTCGGGAGAGATATCCAACTCCTGGTTGTAGTCGTCAAAGATGGATTCGGTCTGATCGCACTCTTGCTGGCTGTCGCAGGCGCGGGGGGGCAGGTCGTCCATATCGATCTTCTCATTTGGCACATGCCACTCAACATTCGCCACCGAGATGAAGTCAACCACCCAGGTTTTCAGCCAGCGATAGAAACCGACAGCAACAAAATCCTCGGGATCGTTAGCGTAGCGGGGAGCCAGCGGTTCGAAGCGGTGCATGGTTCGCCAATTGCGCACCGTCCAGGGGGTGAGCAGGAGCACCACTGTTGTGAGCGTGATCATGCCGGCAACAAATGTACGCTGGGGAAACTTAAAGAGAAGCGGGAAGAGAATGGCGCCGGCGATGGCCAGCAGAA
>QIAW01000118.1 GCA_003225655.1 Acidobacteriota bacterium | reverse complement strand
TCCAACAACACGTAGTTGCAAACCGAATTAACGTAGGGTCCAAGCCGGTCTGCCTGCCTCAGCCCGTCTGCGCTCCTTAGAGTGGCAAATACACGCGCGAACGTTTCCTGCCGGATGTCTTCGATCGCCTCCGGCGAACGCACTCTCGCTCGCAATTTCAATTGGATCAGCTGGCTGAAATAAGACGCAAAATGCTCCACAGTCCGGAACTCGCCCGAACGGAGCCGTTCCAGGTATCCCTCGTCGAATGCAAAAAACTCCAAGCCAGCGCCTCGGAAACCAGCTTAAAAGTAGTGACGTATTCTACACCTCACACGCCAGCGAGTGGTCGTTCTTCACAAATCCTGAGCGGCGGATGTTATCTTCCAAAGCCTTCATCAAAAATTAATTTGCAACAGTGCGAAACGAAGTTGCACCATTCAACACTATGCCTATGACATGAGCGAGTGAGGCTGGCGCTAACCCTCGACCAGTCCTGCTGGCCACATGTTTGCCTCATGCTCCACGGCGCACTCAGGTCCTTGCCTCGGAGATGGGTGCGCCTTAGCTAAAGCGGCGGGAGTGGACCGGATCTGCACCCGAAATGCTCGGAAGGGGGAAAGCGAGCACTTCGGGGACTGGTGTGGCTCGCTCTCACCGCTAGCGGACCTGAATAAACGCAGGGGAAACTAGTTCGCGCCATCGTCGTGCGTCCCGCCCTGGCAGAAGTTGGGGGACTTCCCAGGGCGGGATTTCTTGCGCTTAAATCAATTCCCGCACCTTGTCGGAAATCGTGGTAAGCGCAATCTTTTTTCGGTTCGGCTCGCCCTTAGCCAATGATTCGGCAAAATGCAGCGCCTGTTCCGCTTTCACTTTCGCCGGCAATGGCGGCTCCAGGGGATCAACGACCGCCTGCAACACGGCTGGTCCTGGCGCATTCAGAAATTCCTGCAACACACGGCTGCAATTCGCCGGATCATCAACCGTTAATCCGATTCCTCCACAAGCGTGCGCAAATTCCGCGAAGTCGATGGGATGCAGCTCAACTCCATATTCCGGATTTCCCAGAAACACCATCTGCTCCCATTTGATTTGCCCCAGCGTATTGTTCTTGATGATCACTACCTTAATCGGTAGCCGGTACTTCACCGCGGTCACGAAATCCGCCATTAGCATCGAGAAGCCGCCATCGCCCACGAACGCGACGCACTGCCGCTCCGGATACGCCACCTGCGCCGCAATCGTGTAGGGAAGCCCGGGCGCCATGGTCGCCAGCGTGCCCGAAACTGAATGCATTTGCCCGCGCTTCGCTAGAATCTGTCTCGCCCACCAGGTCGCGATCGTGCCGCTGTCGCAGCTCACAATCGCATCGTCGCGCAACAGTTTGCCCAACTCCCAGGCGACGACTTGAGGCTTCATTGGCTTGTCGCGCCGCGTCCCTTGCTCTTCCATCGCCCTCATCCAATCCTTCATTCCTGCTTGCGCCGCATTGAGAAAGCCTCGTTCTTCCTTTCGACGAAGCAGAGGGATCAATTCCCGCAGCGTATTGCGGCTGTCTCCAATCAATCCCATTTCCACCGGATACCGCAGCCCAATTCTTTTTGGATCGAGCTCGATCTGAACCCCCCGTGCTTGTCCCGGTTTCGGCATGAACTCGATATACGGAAACGACGTGCCCACCATCAGCAGCGTGTCGCAATCCTCTATCGCCTCTTGCGACGGCTTGGTTCCAAGCAGTCCTATTCCGCCCGTTGTGTACGGACTGTCGTCGGGCACCGCCGCTTTTCCCAGCAGCGCTTTGATAATCGGCACCCCCAGCAACTCAGGATCTCCGCTGCGCTTTCCAGTTCGCCGTGGTCCGGCAAGCGAGCGCTGCGGGCATACACGTCCGATGTGTGATGAGGAACGTTTCGCTTTGACCGCTGCTGCTTTTTAACCTCCATTTCCTGGAAGTCGACTGGAATCGTGATGTGCGCCACGCCGTGATAGGTCAACGCAGTTCTGCACGCCAAGTCGGTAATGTTCTCGACGTGAGTTGGCCCCATGATCCGTTCGTTGAAAACGGCCACATCCATGAACAGCTTGTCGAGCGCGACATCCTGCTGCGTATAGGTTCCAATCAAGTCATGGAACTGCAGTCCCGTAATTGCCAGCACCGGCTGGTTGTCCAGCTTTGCGTCATACAACCCGTTTAACAGGTGTATTCCGCCCGGCCCTGAGGTCGCCAGACACACTCCAATTTTTCCTGTGTATTTCGCGTACCCGCACGCCATGAACGCAGC
>QIAW01000623.1 GCA_003225655.1 Acidobacteriota bacterium | reverse complement strand
GAATTTCATGTCTTCCGAGTGGGGAAGATCAGAGACGCGCAGCACCTCTCCGAAGACCAGCGCGGTCACATCGGCGTCAATGCTTTTGGGGATATTAGTCGGCAAGCACTCGATCTCGACCTCGCGCAGCACCTGCTCAAGGATTCCGCCCTGCGTCTTCACACCTTCAGGGACCCCGGCGAGCTGGATGGGCACCTTGACGCGCAGTTTCTGGTCCATGGCAATGCGCTTCATGTCAATGTGCATCAAATTGCCTTTGATCGGCTCGTACTGCCAGTCTACGATCATGGCCTTCGTATTCTCGTTGCCCAGCTTCAGGTCGAAGACGGTGTTGTGTCCGGTTTCTGAGTGCAGGATGCGCGAGATATCTTTAGGATCCACGCTCACCGCCACGGTATCCTTCTTGGCTCCGTACACCACCGCCGGAATTTTGCCGCTCACCCGCAGCCGTCGTGCTTCGTTTTTGCCGCGCGACTCTTCATTGCGGACCTGGGCCTCTATTGCATTTGCATTTTTTGCTGTTGCGGTTGCCATAAAAATAGCCTCTAGCTCCTAGCCACTAGCTGTATCGAATCCTGGTGGCTCAGATAGAAATCCTTTCCTTCAAAATCTTGCTTGTTTAGCTTCTAGCTCCTAGCTGTATCGAATCCTGGTGGCTCAGACAGAAATTTTTTCCTTCAAAATCTTCCTTCGAGATTGCTGCCTGCAGCTTTCAAGCTCTGATACCGCTAGAAGCTAGCAGCTAGCAGCTTCTTCTCACGTAAACAACGTGCTCACCGAAGTCTCTTCATGGATCGACTGGATCGCCCGCGCCAGCAGCCCGGCGATGGAGAGCACTTGAATCTTGGGTTCATTCTTGCCTGCGTTGGTCAGTGGAATGGTGTTTGTAACCACCACCCGCTCCAGTGCAGACTGGGCAATGCGCGTAATGGCGTCGCCCGAGAGCACCGGATGCGACGCGCACGCATAAACTTTCGTTGCTCCGGCCTTGATCAGGGCCTCAGCCGTTTTCACCAGGGTGCCGGCGGTATCAATAATGTCATCCAGAACCAGGCATGTACGGTCATGCACGTCGCCGATCACGTGCATCACTTCGGTGACGTTCATGTCGGTGCGGCGCTTATCCACAATGGCGATGGGAGCGTCCATCTTCTTGGCGAAAAAGCGCGCGCGCTCCACGCCCCCGGCATCCGGGGAGACCACAGTCAGGTTCGGCAGGGTCAGCTTGCGGAAATGGTCTACCAGCACCGGCGAAGCGAACAGGTGGTCCACCGGGATATTGAAAAACCCCTGGATTTGCGGAGCGTGCAGGTCAACCATGAGCGCCCGGTTCGCCCCTGCCGTAGTCAGCAGATCGGCGACCAGCTTGCTGGAGACCGGGACTCGCGGCTTATCTTTGCGGTCCTGGCGCGCATAGCCGAAATAGGGGATCACCGGGGTGATGCGCCGCGCCGAGGCGCGCTTCAACGCGTCGATCATCAGCAATAGCTCCATGAGGTGCTCATCCACAGGGAACGAGGTGGGCTGGATCACAAAGACATCGGCCCCGCGCACATTCTCCAGGATTTGCACGTAAACCTCGCCGTCGGAAAAACGCGTCATGTGCGCCTGCCCGCGCGGCATATCCAGAAAGCTGCAGACCTCGTCACTCAAAGCCTCGTTCGCCGAGCCGGAAAAGATCTTGAACTTGTCGTCGCGGCGTCCGCGCTGCGGCTTGCGTTCATTCTTAGGCTGCACCTTTACCTTCTCCGTCGCTGTGCCTACTGTGGATGCCATAAGTTCAGTACTCAGTACTTCAGTTGTCAGTACGTCGGTTAAAATCTGGCTGGGCGGCTAGGATTCGAACCTAGACAAAGTGCTCCAAAGGCACTTGACCTACCATTAGTCGACCGCCCAGTGTTTTACATCACTCGACTAACGTACAAAAACTCCGAAGCCGGGGTCCCCGCCGCACGCTTCGTGCAGTGGAATGGCACTTGACCTACCATCAGTCGACCGCCCAGTGAAGAGCAGTTAGCATTTAGCCCAAACGAATCACGGATGGCTAATGCCAAGTGCTCAATGCTTAAGTGCTTTTTTTCAACTTTCACTGAAACATCTTTCGTCAATACTCCCGCCGGGGCAGAGTCGTTGTTGCGAAAGCCGGGGTGCCGCTGGCTTCCAGCTTCTGCGCGCCCTTTTGTGCAGCGTCTTTGCTGGGAAATAGCCCATAAACGGTGGAGCCCGAGCCGGAAAGCGAGGCATATTGCGCCCCTGCGCCTTCAAGCACACGCTTCACGTCACGTAATTCGGGATGCTGAGGAAAGACGACCTGCTCGAAGTCGTTTTCGATCCCGGCACGGACAAGGTCGAGAAGAGGTGCCTCGGCCCGGCCTCCGCCCATTGCGGAGACGCCGGTTGCAGAACTCCACAGCCAGGACAAAACACTCTGGCTGAACCCATTGATTGTATCCGACCCATTGCTCCCAGTCAATTTTGCGGCATGCGACGAGTTGCGCGCGCCCGGCATTTTGGCCTGGGCAGCAAGTTTGTCCCAATCGGCGAATGCTTTGGGTGTTGAGACGCCAAGCGCCGGCGTGGCAATCACGCAGGGAATCGGGGGCAGGTCGGCCAGGGGGAAGACCTGTTCGCCGCGGCCCATTCCGAGAATTGTTCCGCCGACAAGGAAGAGTGGGACATCGGACCCCACTTCGGCCGCGATGCGTAACTTTTCTTCCGGAGCAATCTGCGTTTTCAGGGCCTGCTCCATACCCAGCATGGCGGCAATGGCGTTGGAAGAAGCTGCTCCCAGTCCGCCCTGCACGGGAAGCCGCTTTTCTATCGTGATGGTGATTTTGCCGCGCGTCTTCAGCGCGCGCAGCACACGCTCGGCCACGCGGTAGCAGGTATTGCTCTCGTCGCAGGGCACGGCTCCGCTCTGGCAGCGGATTTCAATTCCCATCCCGCGGCCTGCCTCGACCCTCACCGTGTCATGCAGAGCGATGGTCTGATAGACAGTGCGCAAATCATGAAACCCATCTTCGCGCCGGGCGCCAATGCGCAGTCCTAAATTAATTTTGGCAAATGATCTGACCGCAACGGACATAGGGTCATTCTAACTGAGTCGCTGATAATGATTGAACCATCGGGTCATTGAGTCATCGGGTCATTTAAAAATTTCAAGAGTTGGTTGACAGGGTATTGGAGAATTTAGTGGCGCAGAAGACTGCAACAAACTCCCTAATGATTCAATGACCCGATGAGTCAATGACTCAATTGCGATTGCATGAATGATGCCGGCAGACAAAAAATTCCAGATGGCGACGTAACGCAGCTAGCGAAAAGAAAAGAGCACTGAGAGGCACATACCGTCCGAGATTTGTGGGGTCGAGGCGCGGCATGCGTTGTTCCCCTCAGTGCGTTCGTCAGGTTGCTGATTATAAACACATTTCCACAGGAAAGTCTCAGCTTTGTATTTTTAAAATTCTTAAAACCGTTTAATAGGGATTGAGTCATTTGGCCATCGGGTCATTGAGTCATTATAAAGATTGAGTAATTGGGGTAATTGCGTAATTGGATTTAGTCTGTGCACCGAGCAAATACTCAATTACCCGATTACGCAGTTACTCAATTCTGCAATGGCCCAATGATTCAATGACCCAATTCCCTGATATTGCCACAATCGGTACAAAGCGGTTGCAATCCCGCCAAAGGGGGGTAGAGTAGCTGTATGCGTACCTCCAGCTTTGCCCGTGTTTTGTTTGTCCTCTGCCTGGCGCCGGCGCTTCTGGCCTGGGGACAATCCACTTCTACTGCTACCAGTTCGACGGCGGCCCCTGCAGCAGCGCAAGTTTCGCTCGCAGACTTGACGGCCGTGGTGCAGAAGCAATTTGGTTCAGGTTTTGAAGTGGTGACTGCGCCACCTATGTCGAAGATAGGCGGCGCCAAGGTCATGACCGACCAGCCCGACTACACGGCCTGGAACCCGCTGCTCATCGGTGATTTCGACGGCGACGGCGTGGAAGATGCCGTCATCATCGCGCGCAACAAGAATGCGCTCATCGAGAGCGATGCCTATCACTACAAGGTGACCGATCCTTATAACGACCACTTCGGATACGGCAATCCCACTGTGACCATGGATTTCAACGCCCAAGATCCCGTTCACAACCTCGATCTGCTCATCATTCACGGCTCCGGCAAAGAAGGCTGGCGCGCGGAGAAGCCCAAGGCCAAATACGTGGTCATCAATGTTCCTCTTGAGCTGGCCTCCGTCGCCCACGCCACGCGGAAGAAGAAGTCCGTCGACGCTATCCGTGTGGAAGAGAGCGATACCATCAGCTCCCTCATCTTCTGGGACGGCAAGAAATACCGGTACACGCCCGGCGGCGGAACACTGTAAAAAAGCACTCAGCATTCAGCGCTCAGCATTCAGCCCAAGAGATTGAGTACATAGAGATTGAGTAGTTGTGTAATTGAGTAATCGGATCATTGTGTGACCGAGGAGATGCACAAATCTCAATCCGCCAAGCTACCCAATTACGCAATTACCCGATTACCAAATTCTTCAATGACTCAATGACCCAATTCCTCTGTGCCTCCGCGCCTCCGCGGTTAAATTTCCCTGGCTGAATGCTGGGTGCTGACTGCTGATTGCTGGTTATAATTCCAAGTCATGGATCTTGAACAGAAACTCGCTGAGCTCAAGCGCCGCGATTCCACCGCCGAGGCCGGCGGCGGGAGCGAGCGCCGGGAGCGCCAGCACCGCGAGGGAAAGATGTCTGCCCGCGAACGCATCGAGTTCCTGCTCGATGAGGGTACATTCGAAGAGACCGACAGACTGGTTACGCACCGCTGCACCGATTTCGGCATGGCGGAACAGAAGATTCCCGGCGATGGTTTTGTGACCGGTTACGGCCGCATGGAAGGCCGGCTGGTGTTTGTCTTCGCCCAGGATTTCACCGTCTTTGGTGGTTCGCTGTCAGAGGCCAACGCGGCAAAGATCTGCAAGTTGATGGATATGGCCATGCGCGTGGGAGCGCCGGTGATTGGCCTGAATGATTCCGGCGGGGCGCGCATCCAGGAAGGCGTGATGTCGCTGGCCGGTTACGCCGATATTTTCTTGCGCAACACGCTGGCTTCCGGAGTGATTCCGCAGATTTCCGCGGTGATGGGCCCGTGCGCGGGCGGCGCGGTGTATTCGCCGGCCATCACCGATTTCATCTTCATGGTGGATAAGAGCTCCTACATGTTCGTCACCGGCCCCGACGTGATCAAGACCGTGACCCATGAGGAAGTCACCAAAGAGCAGCTCGGCGGCGCGGCCACCCACAACGAGGCTTCGGGCGTGGCCCACTTTGAGGCGCATAACGACGCCGAATGCCTGAGCATGGTCCGCGAGCTGCTGAGCTTTCTGCCCTCGAACAATGTTGACGATCCGCCGCGGCGCACGAGCACCGACGCTGCCGACCGTGCCGAGGAAAAACTGGATTCGATTGTCCCCGCCGAATCGAACCAGCCGTACGACATGAAAGACGTGCTGCGCGCAGTCATGGATGACGGCTATTTCTTTGAAGTCCACGAGCATTACGCGAAAAATATTCTGGTCGGCTTTGCCCGCTTGAATGGACGCAGCGTGGGCGTGGTGGCCAACCAGCCGGCGGTGCTGGCGGGTACGCTCGATATCAATGCTTCGGTCAAAGGCGCGCGCTTCGTGCGTTTCTGCGACGCGTTTAATATCCCGCTGATCACGTTTGAAGATGTCCCGGGATTCTTGCCGGGCACGCAGCAGGAGTATGGCGGCATCATCAAGCACGGGGCCAAGCTGCTCTACGCCTTCGCCGAAGCGACGGTTCCTAAGATCACCGTCATTACGCGCAAGGCGTATGGCGGCGCCTATTGCGTGATGTCAAGCAAGCATATCCGCACCGACGTGAACTATGCCTGGCCCACGGCCGAAATCGCGGTTATGGGCCCCGAAGGCGCGGTGAACATTGTTTACAAGCGTGAGTTGGAAAAAGCCGCCAACGGCTTGACTGACCCCAAGAAGCGCGAAGCCGCCATGGCCGCCATGCGCAAGGAGAAGACAGAAGAGTTTCGCGACCGCTTCGCCAACCCTTACGTGGCCGCCGAGCGCGGCTACGTGGATGCGGTCATCCGCCCGCGCGAGACGCGCAAGAAGCTTATCCAGGCGCTGGAGATGCTCGACGGCAAACGCGACAAAAACCCGCCCAAGAAGCACGGGAATATACCGCTTTAAGAGCATGCCTCAGTCATTAGTCCGCAGTTTCCAGGAAAGTGCAAACTTGTTCATCGAGGAACAAGTTTTATATTCGCTGAGAACTGAGGACTGAATGGTGGCGCTAACAACTCTGGAAAATAGGTTAAAGGTAAAATTGAAAGCTGAAAGCTGATTAAAGAGATTAAGAGAACAACGATGCTGCTGAATGGAATCTTTGCCGCTATCACCACGCCGTTTTATCCGGATGGGAAGGTTTATTTT
The DNA here is from genome assembly GCA_003225655.1 of Acidobacteriota bacterium. Taxonomy (GTDB): domain Bacteria; phylum Acidobacteriota; class Terriglobia; order Terriglobales; family Acidobacteriaceae; genus QIAW01. The sequence continues at coordinate 32 of QIAW01000623.1, read as the reverse complement.
CGCAAGATTGAGCATAACGTGGATCGCTACTC
>QIAW01000621.1 GCA_003225655.1 Acidobacteriota bacterium | reverse complement strand
ACTTTTAATTTTGGATTTATCGCGCTCCATTGGCTATTGTTGATCCAGCCCAACGCGTCTATCTTTAACTCCACTTAAATTTATTCGATCCAGATTTTGCCATCGAATAGTTGACAAATTCAGTAAGGGCTCGCTTATCGATTACGCCGAGCTTTTGCAGGCAGAGGTAAGGATCGTGCGAGCTTCTGACAGAGGATCGGAAGAGGTGAACCACACTGCGGGAAGCAAAAGGAGCAGAGCACAAGCAAACGGGTCCATGGAGGTATTTTCGATTGCAGCATTCGGAGATGAGCAGCAACTCCTCTCAGCGTAATGCAGGCAGCATGAAATGGGCGGTGCCGACGCCGATAGACAAAGGTTTAGACCACGAAGAATGGCTCAAGTAGTAATCGATGTTGTTGTCTTCCGGATAGTTCGAATACTGAACCCACGCAGAGTAGCCCTTTGGGAAGTTTAACCGGGAAATAGGGCCACTGTTTTTCTGAACAAAGCTCGTTCTTATAGAAGCCATCAGGCTGACAATAAGGTCAATATTTTCAATCAGAACGAAATTTCCGATAGGCACAACTCACGGAACGCTTAAGGATTTCAGCGAAAACCACAGCTAATGGTTGTGATCTATCGTGAAGCTGAACGGGATATTGGTTCCATCGTTCAGATTGATCAGGTAGTTGTAGGTACCTGATGGCAACGGCCTCAATTCCAGGTTGAATTGCCAGAACGGATACGGATTGGGCCGGTCCTGTGCCGAGTTATTGTCATGGTCACTGTCCTCACCATTAAACCGCCAAGGATTGGGCCGCTGGCTAGTTGGCTGTGGTCCGTTCAGCGATACGAACGAGGTGACGGTCCCGGGCGAGCCCATCGAGTTGCCATTCGCGTCACAAACACGAAAACGGACGGGCACGTCGCCCTTGCTATGGAAGATGCTGGATCCGTCTGCGTTGATTGGAGGCAGGATGGCGTGGCTCAAGACTTGCGGTCTGTCATCGTCCTGGTGCCGAACAGGGCAAGCCCCGACCAGATAAAGCACCTTCAACGTTCCGGGCACATACGTAATCACGTAATTGAGTGACGTCTGCCCCGAACAGGTGATTGGATAGCTGCCAACCGGGCTTAATAATGTCGCTGTGGTGGAGCAGGTGAGCGTGCCGCTCAACTGCGCGGGGGTATCTCCGGCCAGGAACCCGCTGTAGCTCACCGTCAGGTCCGGATTAGGAGCATGCAGCACCTTGGTCTGATCATTGGCTGTGATCACGAGTGCCGCAGAAGTGATTGTCAGCACGCCGGGTTGACTAATAATCGTATAGTCGGCCAGCTTGTTCGCCGGGCCGGTCACGCTCGCGACGATGGGATAAGAACCTACGCTGCTCAATGGTGTGGCCACAGTTGAGTAGGTAACCACCAGCGGATCGTTGTTGAGCAGTCCGACGATTGTGCCGGTGAAAATCGGATTCGGCGTACCGTACTGGCGGGTGGCATTGGCGACCGCGATCACCAGCGGTGATGTTGTAGTTGGCTGCTGCTGCACCGGTGATTGCGCCCGTAATCGGGTAGTTTCCAACATCCGATGTGACCGTTGCGGGAGCCGACCCGCTGAAGCCAAGTGTATCGCCGTTGAGCAAGCCAGTGAAATTCGCCTGAAAGATGGGGTTGGTTGAACCGTAGAGCCGCGTGGCGCTCTGGATGTCCACGGTGAGTGGCGCCGGCGTGATGGTGAGTGTTCCAGGGTTGACGGTAACGGTGTAGTTGCTCAAAGCCGCACCGCTTAACGAAGCTGTGACGGGATAAGTTCCTACCGGGCTCGTCACACTGTCCGTGGATGAGTATGTGGCCGTAATGGCGTCATTGTTTACTATGCCAAGGATGGTTCCGGTAAAGGCCGGGTCCGGAGAGCCGTACTGACGCGTGGCATTGTCAACATTGACTGTCAAGGGCGCCGGTGTAATGGTGAGAACGCCGGGATTGATAGTAACTGTGTAATTGCTCAGGTTAGAGCCGGTAACGGCGGGTGTGATCGTGTAGGTACCAACCGAGGGATTGGTTCCAGCGTCGCTGCTGAAGCTCGCGCTGAAGGTGTCGCCGTTCACTGCGCCCGTAATCGAACCGGTGAAGGCCGGCAGAGGGGAACCATACACGGCTGTGATGTTATCGGCAGTTACCGTCAGCAGCGCCGGATTTACCGTCAGCGTGAGCATCTGCGTGGCTGAGATGTAGTAGATGCTGCCGTTGTAGGTAACGGCAACCGTGTGCGCACCCACAGGGAGTACACCCACAGCAATGCTGGCCGTGCCATTGCTGAGTGTAAGTGTGGTGGAAGCTCCCCCATCGATCTCATAACTGATAGTGCCGGTGCCTGGTCCTTGTGCACCGGAGATGGAGACATTCACGGTAGAAAGCGTGCCATATGTAACGGTGGTATCCGGCTGTCCGCTGAGGGTTACCGTTGGGACGGGCACTGGAGCATCCTTAACCAGGCTGAATAGCTGATTGGCGGCGCCGCTCGCAGATGCCTGATCGAGCTGCGTGCCTTCCGTGGTACTGGCATCAGGTACGTCGAGAGACAGGCCGCTCAAGCGGTTGACCAAATTATAGAGGCCATTGTCGTTCGGCTGAATGAGCCACTCGCCATTGTTTGTAGAGCCGGCGGTATAGGCGGTTTGAATGACAGGCGCGCCGCTGCTGAGGGCCGCGCCTTGTACGGCCATGACCAGGCTGCTATTGCCGTTCACAATTCGGTAATATCCATTGCTGGTCGGAATGAACTGCCATTCATCATCGTTGGTCCCATTCCCCATCGGGCTGGGCTGGAAAGTAACAATGGCGGCGCCATCTGCCGTCGAGGCATTCTGTGCCACAACGGCCAGCCCGCTATTGTTGTCGCGAATTTGCAAGTTGCCGCTCACATCCGCTGAATTGAAGAAGGTCTCTGCGCCGCTGGTCGAGAGCGTGCCGCCGGAGAGATAATTTTGTGAATAG
>QIAW01000622.1 GCA_003225655.1 Acidobacteriota bacterium | reverse complement strand
GTTGCCCTGCTGCACAATACTTTCGATGCCGTTTTCATTCGACTTTGAATTAAACGTCACATCCAGGGTCTGGCTGGTGCTCACCCGGTCCGGCAGGTGCGGAGTGGGGTTCGGGGAGACGATTTTTGCATTGGGTTCGCCGTGCAGGGTCTTCATGCGGCCTTTGGGATCGAAGGTGGCATTGAATTGTCCGGCAGTGACCACCGTTTTCGGCGTGGCAGAACCGGAGGTTGCCGCCTGCTGAATCTCGATGCGCGCAGCGCCACTGGTGACCGCGCTCTGGAACACCCCGTTTGCTCCACTGAAGATGTCTACCGCGTCGCTGATCAGTTCAAGCTGCTGGGCGCTCTTACCCGGCTTGGCCGCCTGATCCTGCCGCAAATGAACATCCTCAGTTGCGTGGATCTTGCGGGGGTGGCGGTCGGGAGCGAAATCAATCACCGCCGCGCCTGCGGTGCCATGAATCGGCTGTGCGCCGCTCGAATCGAGGGTCACATTTTGCTGCAGCACCGCGGTCTGCACGATGTTGCGTTCGCTCATCAGCAGCGTTCCCTGCGCCGCGTGGATGTCATACTTTTCTCCCGTTGCGTTGCCGCCCGCCGCGTGCACTCCACCCTCCGCCAGCATATGTTCCACCGTATTATCGCTGCGCAGAAAGACCGTTAGCTTGTCGCTGTTAAAAGTATTTTGCTTCTCGGTGACGTGGACATTTTGCAGAACTGCCTGCCGCGGCTGCTTGGTCAAAACCGCGTGTTGCGCGGTAATGTTCGCCGGACTTACACCTGCGGTGTTGATATTGACCTGGGATTCGAGGGTTATGGTATTGCTTTTGGAATCAAGAGTTGCGCCTACAGCAGTTCCGCTCGCCTGAGGCATGCGAAATTCGATGGCTTCATGGGTAACGGCGTATCCGGTCTTCTGGTTGAAACTCAGCCCGCGGGTCTTAATATGAACCAGATTTTTCAGGATTTGCGGCGGAGCCTGGTCGGGGCTCAACCGGCCCTGCGTATTGTTTTCCAGATCAATTTGCACGTCGCCTTGAGCTACTACGTCTCCAGAAACAGGATCGTATTGGAAAACTGATCCGTATATCTGATCGAAGCGGTCGGCCCCCTTGCCGTACACAATGATGTTTACGTCATGCAGTTCGGCGCGGCCGCCTTGCTTGTACTCCACACTCTTCGCGGCGTGGATGGTAAACAAGGTCCTGCCGTTTTCTGATTTGGAAAAGGTGAATCCCTCGGAGCTTTGCTTGACTTCTGCTTGCAACTGCGGCAACTTGCGCATCAGGGAGTGGGCCCGGTAGCGGGCATAGCAGTAGAACCCGAACACAACCAGAACGAGCCCGCCAGCGGCGTACAAAAACCACATCCTGAGCTGTCGTGGATCCAAAGCCATAGGAATTGAACTATTGACCGTTGCTATATTGTACCGAAGAGTATGGGGGGCAGCTCTTCCCCAAACCAGGTATGAGCCACGGGGACTGGAAATAAAGCTCTTCTTTTACTTGATGTCTCGAGCGCCTACTCTGATTGTTCCGGCTCTTCCGGAGCGCCGTGACGGCGGAGCAACGAGGGCAGGTTTTGTGAAAATGCCGAGCGCGGCATAACACTGTCGCAGCCTGCCTCCTGGGCCTTCATTTTCAGATCGCCTTGCACATGGGAAACGAAGCCAAGGATCGAGGTGCCTTTTTTCAGCTTCGATCTCACCTTGGGAATGGTGGTCAGCGGCTTGGCGTTGGTATTGTTAAGATCGAAGATAACCAGCGACGGTTTCTCATCGGCCTTGGCCCCCACCTTTTCCATCAGTTCATCGAAGGTCTTTACCAAAGCAACTTTTACATTCAGCTTCTTGGCCGTATCCATGATCTTGGTCATGAAGAAGAGGTCTTCCACGAAGGCAAAAATACGGGTGGCGGCGTCTTCATGCATCGCAGACGGGTCCACCGGCCGAATTTCGTTTGCCTGTGAGTAAACAGCGTTCTGGCTCGGGCCTTTGCGGCCTTTGAACTGCTGGCGAAAGCGGTTATGCCGCCCGAATTGGCCGCGACTGCCTTGACCTTGATGCGCGGAATTCTCCCCGTTTTGCTGCCGATAACTGTGGTCCATGGGGCCGGTAAATACCCCGCGATTGCCGTTGGCTTGTCCGTTGCCGCGCGCCTGGTGACCGCCGCCGCCGCCCTGGCGGTTCTGTTTGCGTCCACGAAAACGCCGGTTGCGGAAATTGCGATTATTGGGACGGGGGCCGGCCGCTGGCGGCGCCGTGTTTTCTTGCTGGCCCGTTTCTGAAGGCACTGCCGCTGGAGTCTCCGGGGCGGAAAATGATGAATCCCCAGAATTCTCCGGAGAATCGGACGGGAAATTACTTGTATCCATTGTGTGTTTTTTCTCTTTAAAACTTAATACGGTCGCCGGACGGGAATTTGCGCGCACGACGAAAAATCTTCAACGTAGCCGCCTGTACTTGCCTTAGGTTCGTGATGGCGGCAATGGGGAACGTATCTTACTTAAAAAACCGCATCATCAACCTGATCTGAAGTTCGAGTGTCATGAAGCCGTGCGGCGTGGTGTGCCGGCAGGCTGCTTCCAAAAATTTATGTTGCGTGATTGACACAGCAAAGGAACTGTGCGGCTTTTGAAGAACAAGATTATCTTACTCGCAACTCTGCCAACACGCAAGCGCTGTTTCAGGTAGTGGTTCAATTGAAAGTAGCGCCGGCGTCTCGCCGGCTGTCATGCGGGCACCCTGCCCACGTTTCTGTGGTGCATATCCCGGACTGTACCACTACCCTGTTTTCATGGCGACCGTGACTTCCCGATGTCCGGACTGCCGCTTGAGCTGCCACTGCAGAAATGAGAGATCAAAAGTGTGTGGACGTTCACACTGTGGAAAACCACAGGATGTTGTTCGCCCTGCATAGCTGGATTCCCCTACTCCATAAAGGGCCTAGCTGTGCTAGCATCGCGGGGCAGGAAAAAATCTCCCCCTACACCAACCCCTAACGTAAGGGGCACGGCAGTTTATGCAACAACTGGGACGCTACGAAATCATTGCCGAACTGGGTCGCGGCGCCATGGGAACTGTGTATCAGGCGCGTGACCCACGCATCGACCGCCTGGTGGCGCTGAAGACGATCAGCATCACCGGAGCCACGGCGACAGAAGAAAACGAATACCGGAGGAGGTTCTATCGTGAAGCCCAGGCTGCCGGCAAGCTGGCGCATCCGGGGATCGTAACTATTTTTGATGTGGGGGAAGATCCGGCGACCCAGAGCCCCTTCATCGTCATGGAGTATATTGCCGGCGCGGAGGCGCTGCACTACGCGCACTCGCAGGGTATTATCCACCGCGACATCAAGCCGGCAAATATCATCGTGACCAACGACGGACACGCCAAGATTACCGATTTTGGCGTGGCCAAACTTGCAGTCGCTGACTTTACCGTCGCCGGGCAGGTGTTGGGCACTCCTACCTTCATGGCGCCGGAACAGCTCTCGGGGCACCCTGTGGATGGACGCGCCGACCTGTTCTCACTGGGAATTATTCTTTACATCTTGCTGGGGGGCGTGAAGCCTTTCATTGGCGGGACCCTCAGCGAAGTCATGTTCAAAGTTGTGAATAATGAACCAGCGCCGGTAACCCAGTTGAATTCCATGCTGTCAGAGGATTTTGACTACGTAGTCGGGCGAGCACTGGCTAAGTTCCCCGCCAACCGCTACCAGTGCGGCCATGAGTTCGCCTCTGACATGGAGGACCTGCTCGCCGGCCTGAGTCCGCGCTCGCGCTACTCAGCTCCCACAACAACAGTGTGGGGGGAGACCACCATAGCCAATGTTGTGAAAGGGGAATCAGCCTCGGCCCATGAAGGTGCGGCTGCTCCGGCATCCGCGCGAGTCAACAGGTCGGGAACTGTTGTGGCCCCCAATCCAAGCCATGCTGCACCGGCTGCGGCCGCGGCAAAAGCCGACTCTGCCGCCCCGGAACAGTTGAGCTTGTTCCGGCGGATACCGCTCAGAATCCGCTTCGAGATCCTGGGTGTACTTCTGCTGTGCGCTGCTTTTGTTGCAATCGAGGTGTGGCTTCATTCCAGCACTCCCACCCAAACGCCGATACCATCGGCCGCTACCGCGCATCCTTCGCATACTCCAGCTCCGCACGCTACTCCGGCTCCATTGGTGGATATGGCCAACCTGCTGGTCAAGGTGGTACATACCTTTCACAGCGGTGAATTAATTGTCTGGGTCGATGGCCACGAAGTTGAGACAGCAAAACTTTCCGGCGGCGGTGTGGTGCGCAAGAAAAGGGGAGCGCGGAGCGTGGTGGTCTCAGGTCACTACGAAAACAGTATCCCCGTGACCGCGGGCAATCACATTATCCGCGTGCGCGTGAGCAGCCGCGG
>QIAW01000616.1 GCA_003225655.1 Acidobacteriota bacterium | reverse complement strand
AATCTTTAATCTTGGGGGGGTGCTTGCTAAATAACCTTCACACTCGTGCGCTCAAGCGAAAGGCTGGGAGAGGTGCCAGAGGCCGCAAAAACAAGCCATCCAGCTGTCATTGTATGCCGGGAACCGACGAAAACTTCGGGAAAATGTTACCCACCAGCTGGCCATGCCCACGAAACTGTAGTCTTTTGCCCGAAATGTTCGCGGGCTGAACGCCGAGTGCTGAATTCAGACCTGTATCCTCGCCGCCTGCGCCTCAAAAATCTCCTGCAGAATGCCGCGAATATCGTACTTGTATTTCCATGTGGGATAGTGGGATTGGAATTTCCGCACGTCAGAGATATACCAGATGTGGTCTCCGGAGCGGTTGTCATCCGTATAGCTGTGCTTCAGTTTTTTGCCGGCAATCTCTTGGCACATGGCAATCGCTTCTTTCATCGAGCAGTTGCTGTGGCGTGAGCCGCCCATGTTGTAGACTTCGCCGGACCTTGGATTCTTGTAGAAGTGAAAGAACGCGTTGACCAGATCGTAGCTGTGGATATTGTCACGCACTTGCTTGCCTTTGTAACCAAAGACCGTATAAGGATTGCCCGAAATGGTGCATTGCATCAGGTAGGCGAGAAATCCGTGCAGTTGGGCGCCGGAATGAGAAGGACCTGTAAGGCAGCCTCCGCGGAAGCTGGCGGTTTTCATGCCAAAGTAACGTCCATACTCCTGCACCAGAACATCTGCCGCAACTTTTGACGCGCCGAATAAAGAATGCTTCGAGCTGTCAATGGACATTGTCTCGTCGATGCCAATCTCGTAACGATGTCCCGGCTCGATTTCCCAGCGGGTTTCCAGTTCGCGCAGGGGAAGAAGGTTCGGTGTGTCACCATAAACTTTGTTCGTTGACGTAAAAATGAAGACGGCTTTGGGTGCAAACTGCCGGGTCGCTTCCAGCAGCACCAGGGTGCCGTTGGCGTTCACGGTAAAGTCTTCGTGAGGGTCCTTGGCCGCCCAATCATGGGATGGCTGGGCGGCGGTGTGGATAATGAGATCAAGATCGGAAGAATACTCCCGGAAAACGTTCTCCATCGTCTCCCGGTTGCGGATATCCACGTCATAGTGCCGGTATTGCCTGCCGTATTTTTCTTTCAGCAAATCACGGTTCCACTTGGTCGAGGCTTCCGGGCCAAAAAAAGAAGCGCGCAGGTCGTTATCAATGCCGATGATGGCAAAACCTTTTTCTGCAAAAAAGCGGACTGCCTCAGAACCAATCAAACCTGCCGAACCGGTCACCAGCACTCGAGCCATGAAGTGTTTTTCTCCGTTGAAAAAATTCTCTCTCGACTACGTGAAAACCGGGCGCAAGATGTTCTCGTGTTCAACAATCCACTGGTGGATTTGTTGCAAGGCGGCTGCGGGAGAAATAGCCGGCTTCCAGCCGGTTCTGCGGATGACCCGTGTCGAGTCTGTAATAAATACAGGAACGTCGCCAGGACGCTCTTTCGCCACTTTCTCTATCGTAATACGCCGGCCCGTGATCTGTTCGCAAAGCTGTGTGGTTTCCAGCAACGACAAAGCAAAATCTGCTCCGCCGCCTACGTTAAAAGTCGCGCCATCCAGCTCGGCAAAATGATCGAGCTGATAAAGAACGAGCTGCAACAGATCGTGCACGTGCAACAGGTCGCGGAGCTGTTTCCCGCTCCCACCATAGCCGATATAGCTCAGCTTTTTCTGAAAGTAATGCGCCGCCATCCAGAGAACAAACACGCCCTGGTCTACTTTGCCCATCTGCCACGGCCCGGCCACAACGCCGCAGCGATTGATGATGACTTGGAGTCCATAGGCGTGCCGATATTCGGCGATCAACAGCTCTGACGCCAATTTCGTGGCGCCATAGAGTGTGCGATAGCCCTCGAGCGGAAATTCTTCCGAGATTCCCGCGCCCGAAGCTCCGGGAAGCTCCTGGCGGGAGTCCCACATGAAACGGGTGCTTTGCTCCACCGTTTTCAGAGAATGGATCGCGGCAATCGGATAGACCCGGCTGGTAGAGAGAAACATGAGCCGGGCGTTGGTCTGGCGCGCCCACTCCAGTATGTGCGTCGTCGCGATCAGATTAGTCTGCAAGACATATTGCGGCGAGCTCACTCCCGCCAGTACGGAAGGCTCTGCGGAGCAGTCAAGAATGATGTTGGGAGGCGTTGTCCCCAGGTCCAGGTCGGAAGGAAAACGAATATCGCCATGGATAAAATTTATGTCTTTTGCCTTAAGGCGCGGCAGATTCAGCTCGGAGCCGCGCCGGCGCAGGTTATCGAAGCAGGTAATACGCCAGCCGGCGTGCGCTTCTCTGATTCCCAAAGCCAGCGAGCTGCCGATGAATCCCGCTCCTCCCAGCACCACCATGTGCTCTGCCATAGCTTATTGTGTTCCCGTATGCGATTGGATGAAGAATACCTTGAATCTTCTTATGAAAGAAGACCTGCGCCAACGTCTTGCGTTTTTGCAGCAGACTTAGGGCGATTATAGTCGCCGCGGGACAGGTGTTTTTCCAGCCACACATAAAGCACGATGAACAGATACCGGCTGCCCATCTCCTTGATCTTGAGCTTAGAGACGCCATGTTTGCGGTTGTACCAGCGCATGGGAATGACCGTGTACGTGTAACCTCGCGTGATAGCCTTCAAGGGCAGCTCCACGGTGAGATTGAAGTGCTGGCTCAAGATCGGTTGGATGCCCTGGATCACTTCGCGACGATAGATTTTGAATGCATTGGTCACGTCGTTGTATCGCATCCGGAAAATAGTTCGAATGAACCAGTTGGCCAGGCGGTTCAAAACCAGCTTGTGCCAGGGATAGTCAACCGTTTTGCCACCCTTGGAGAACCGCGAACCGAAAACGCAGTCGTAGCCTTCCTGCAGTTTGCGATATCCGGCCACCAGATCGTTGGGGTCGTCTGAGTTATCAGCCATCATGATGGCCACCGCATCGCCGCGAAACTCCTCCAGCCCGCGCCGCACGGCAAAACCGAAGCCGTTAGGCGGAGCATTGTTCACCCAGCGCACATTCGCATCGGCGGCCGCAAGTCTCTGGCAAATGAGAGCAGTGGAATCGCTGCTGTTGTCGTTCACCACCACAATCTCGTGTGGAATGTGCTCCCTTTCCAGGACCTCAACCAAAGCGGCAATCGTGGCTTGCAGGCTGCCTTCTTCGTTGTGCGCCGGAATGACCATCGACAACTTCACTGTGCCTCCACATGAAAGCGTTTTTTTCCGCCTGACTCCGGCAGGCGAATGAACTTTTTTCCTGCCGCATCATACACCCATGCTTTGAGAACGCCGTCTCCCGCCGGCAAGAATTTTGCCGGGAACGATACCATCCATGGTCCGTGAAGATAGAGTGGGTCTCGTTGCAAAGCGGCTGGACTGCCCCGTCCACCCCAGGTGACAACGGTCGCTGCAATAAACGTCTTCTGGTCGCCATAAGAAATCAGCACCACTTTTGCCGTCCCTCGGGTCGCTGGACGCAACGCCCAACCGGAAACCGTGACTTCATCCTTACGCCGCAAATGCAGCACGTCTCCCGACCCATCCACGGAGTCAAACGAGCCTGAGTCCGGCGAAGAGGGGGTTGCAAACGTAACTCCCGATGCCAAATGGAAAAAATCAAGCTCGTTCAATGATTCGGCCGGCGTGCGGATCCAACCTGTGTACCCCTCGGGCCCGAAAAGCGGGAACAGGCAGCCTTCTTTGAAGCGATCTGTCGCAGGATCTATATAGCGGATAAGCTCCAGAAACAATTTGGCATGGGAGCGCTCTTCCTTCAATTGGCGGCCGATAGATACAGCGCGGATAGAGCTGAACGTCACCAGAGCGCAAAGAGCGCCCACGAAGAACAGATACGCCTGCGCGCTTCGGCGCGCGCAGACCACTCGCCCCAGTTGCACAGCCGCGATGAGAACAAAGATCGTTGCCGAAATGTACCGGGAGAGACTGAGAGCTACTCCCAGCCCAAAGCTGCCTCTGCCGACCGTCACCATGGCGGCATAAAACAGGCCAAAGAGGCCGAGCGAAAGCCAGGGCGCGATTACGTCATTGCGCGCGTAACCGCGAAGCATCAGCAGACAGCCGAGAAAAGACAGCAGGACTATCCCGCCCAGCAGGCATGCGGTTGAAACCGGAATCGCCGCATCACTCCAGGAAAACGGCGCTCCCAATAAAGCGAGAAAGAAGCCGGCGGAGCGCAGCGGATGACCCAGAAAATCCGAAGATGTGTCGCCTGCCCATGCGGTGAACTTGAAATGATAGGTTTCGCTCTCCTCTCTGCATCCGGAAGATAGAGGGCACCATAACAAGCCACGAGGCCAGCCCCAGCAGCATGGAGAAGCTTGGAATAAAACAGAAAACTACAGCCAGGACGAAACGCCACCATGGGTGTAGTCTTTCCATGAAGCAAACAGCAATTGCCAGCGCCAGCAACGCGTGCACCAGAAGGACGGCGCCCATGACTCCCAAAAGCCAGGTTTCATATTGCACCAGGGAAAAGAGAAAGAGGCTGGTAGCGAAGTTGGCCGTGTTCAACAAGCCGCCGCCGGTAAGCTGCGCCTGGTGTAAAGCAATACGGTAGAAAACCGCGAAAATGATCAGCGCCAGAACCAAGTCCAATATCAGTTCGGCCTTCAGGTTCCAGTGGGTGGCAAATGCCAGTGGGGCCCAGATCAACTTGGGGAAAAAGAGCCGGTGTTCGTTGGCCAGGGCAAAAAAATCGTCGAAGGTTGCTGTCTTGAATCGTATGGCATGAAAGAAATACGCAAACGGCCAGTCATCCGCAATCGGAACATTGACGCCAAAGTGGACAACAAACCACACCAGAATGGCGAAAGGGCTGAAGATAACGAGATGCCAGAGCCAGGACCTCAGCCGTGGCGGTGAGCTCCATTCCATCATCGGATGTTGTGGATCAGACGCGGTGAGCGGAGCTTCAGGTTCGACGGTGGATGCCATTGGAAGCTGATCAATCTGCCGGTAAGCGGACGCTATGGTGTTTCTACTTTGAACCGTTTTTCCCCGTCCCACGACGGCAATCGAACGAATTTCTTCTCTGCCGAATCATACACCCAGGCTTTGAGAATGCCATCTCCCGGCGGCAGGAAGCGCGCCGGAAATGTTACCGTCCATCCTGAATGAAAAAGCCGCGGGTCGTGGCGGAGAACAGCCATGTCGGGCCGGTCAACCCAACCGACTACCGCTCCGGTGATGAATGTCTTCTGGTCACCATAAGAAATCAGGACCATTTTGGGTAGTCCTCGGCTTCCGGGCAGAGTGGCCCACCCGGAAATTGTGACTTGGTCCTTACGGCGCCGCAGGTGCGATAGATCTCCCGATTCGTCGGCCGATTCCAGCAACCCGTAGTCCGGAGAGGGCTGGTCGACAAAGATGATATTGGACGCAAGATACAGGAAGCCAGTCTGGTTCAACAGCTCGGCGCTAGTACGAATATTGCCCGTGCCCTCGGTCGGATACAGCGGATAAAGCACACTCTCTTTAGCGCTGTCGGTTGCCGCGTCCATGTATCGCAAGACTTCGATAAACAATTTTGCGTGAGACAGCTCCTGTTTTGAATAGTGTGCTGCAGAAATCGCGGCCATGGAACCCACAATCAACAAAGACCACAGTGCGCCCAGTAAAAACAAATAAACCTTTCGTCCCTTATGCACACACACCAGGCGGCCAAGCTGGATAACGGCAATCGCAACGAAAATAGTACCGGTGGCGTATCTGGATTGCACCGCAGCATCGAATCCTCCGTTTCCTCTGCCCGCAGTGACCATGGCAGCAAAGAACAGCCCAAACAACGCCACAGAGAGCCAGGGCGTTGTGACCTCCTTCAGGTGGTAACTGCGAAGCATCACCACACATGCGGCGAGGGCAAGCAGCGTAACTCCGCCTGCTGAGAATGCCAGGGGGATGGAAATGTCGGCGCCGCTCTGACAAAACGGGGTTCCCAATAAAATCACAAAAAAGCCGGCGGATCGCAAAGGATGTGAGAAAAAAAACAGGGGACTTCCCGCTGCTTTCAAAAGCCTGAAGTGATAAAAGTAGACCGCTACCGTTGCCACAAATACAGAGAACCAAACGATGAATTTGGCCCCTTTGCTTTCGGTCTGCAGCAAGGCAATGCAAGGCAGCAAAGCCAGCCATGAAGCTAGGCCCCATGCCTGCGAGAAGCTTGCGAGAAAACAGAAAACTGCTGC
>QIAW01000615.1 GCA_003225655.1 Acidobacteriota bacterium | reverse complement strand
TCGCCGGGAAAGTCGTAAAAGTGGCCGGGATGTACCAGCACCGAACGCGACTGCAGCAGATGGATCGCCAAGTCTTCATCCGAGCGAACTGCCGGCACACGCAGGATGGCGTACCACCCCGCCTCAGTTTGCAGCCTGCCGGCCATGCGTTGCTGCGCGAGGTGCGCGTCTAACTGCTTCAGGTTCTCGCCAATGCGTGTCATCAGTTGCGGCTGAACCACTTTGCCTTGCTCCAGCAACACCGGGGCGGCAAGCTGCACCGGCGCGTTCATGGAAAGATAGGTATCGGCAATTACCTCGAGCCTCATCCAGGCATTTTGCACCAGCCCCTCCGGACCGCTGCCTACAATCCAGGCCAGCTTCATCTGCGGCAGACAAGAGATTTTCGAGATTCCACTGAGGGTGAAGGTCAACGCTGCCCGGTTGTGGGCGAATGAAACCCTCGCTTGCTCGCTGTGCGCATAGTCGAAGAAAACCTCGTCGGCAATCAGGGCGAGCTCTCGCTCTACGCACAATTCATTCAGGCTTTGCAGCTCTGCGTCATGGACATAAGAACCGGTGGGGTTATTCGGGTGCACCACGATGATGGCCCGGCTACGGGCGTTAACAGCCGCGCGGAGCGAAGACAAATCGATGTGCCAGCCGTGGTCGTAAAAGAGCGGGTACGGAACCAGGCGGACGTCCTGAAGATCGGCGAGAAACTCAAACAGCGGATAACTGGGCTGCGGAACCAGAATCTCATCCCCAGGATTGCACAACAGACGAAACACGAAGGAATAACCTTCGCTGGTGCTGGTGGTGAGAATGATTCTTTCGGCATCAATTGCAGACTTGCCCGCATCGCGTTGGCGATAGTAGCCGGCAACAGCTTCACGGGCCAGGAACATTCCTTTGGGGTCGGGGTGATAGTCCAGAGCACGCGGGTCGCAGAGCGATTGAAGGACCCGCGATGCGTTTCTTTCCAATCCAACCGCAGTCGGATTTGACGCTGAGAGATCGAGCAACTCCCTTTTGCCTTTGCGGTGTTCCTCAATGGCCCGGCTGAAGCGATTGGCCGCCATATCAGTGGCGCAAGTACCCACTGCATTACATTAGCAGGATCAAAAAAGAGACGCACGCGTGTGCGTCTCTTTTCCGTTCGGGGGGAGGGGAGAAAATTACCAGACTGTCAGATTCACCTTGTCGAGCCAGACGTGATAATTCGTCATGGCGAAGTTGCCATCCATCTGAAAGGCGACGTTCAATTCGCGCACACCCGAGGGGCCCGGGCGGTAATAACGATTCACAACCTGCCGCCAACCATCTACGGTTACGGCAATGAAGTGAGTGTGGGTATCGAGAGTGCGCTCAAATTCCCAGGTGAGGTGGTGCCACACGTTTGCCTTTAAGGCTGTGCACGGAACTCCGGTCGACTGCCAGTGGTCGTAGTAGTCCCACACGCGCCACTGTTTGGCGCCAGTAAAATCGCATTCGGTGCCGAAGATATATTTTTGTCCGCCTACGGATTGGTTGACGTCGAACTCTAAAGCCTGAGGGGCATTGTCGTCAGTGAAGAAGAAATCAACGTCATACTTCAAGAAGCGGACGCTGTCGATGCCGCCAAGCTGCTTCCACCACAGCGCCGAAGCATAGGGAGTTGAACCACCAAGAAAGAACTGCGACGACGATCCATCGAGCGAGGGAGAGGTCTGGAACTGGGCTTGCCAGTGCGGCGTCGTGGCGCCATTTCCACCCGCGCCTGAGCAAATGTCGCAAGCCTCCCATCCAGTCATGTCTTCAATATCGCTGAAGACTCTAGCATTCGACTGCGCGGCCACGGTGACATTCAAGGGAAATTTTGTCACCAAGCCGGTCGAATCCCAGGATTGCACGACGATGAAGTGTCCACCCGATGAAAGCGTTATGTAGGTATCAATGCTGTTGGAATATGTGAGGTAAACGCTAACGTTATCCACGTAAACGCGCATGGCGGCAATCGGGTTGCTGGAAGAGGCGGATGCAACCACATGCACGGGAGAAGAAACGGTAGATCCGTTTGCCGGGGAGGTTACTGTAATACCCGCAAATGCGGGCACGGCGAAGAGTATGAATGCGCAGAGGAAACTTGCAAAAAGATTGCGATATGACATCCTTCGATTTTTCTCCAGTTTGAATTTGCTTCCTGCTTTTTACGGTTCCGCCTGGCCTCTGAATAAGTGTCGATTAAGAAAATGGCATTAGAGCGTTTCCGATGAAAAGCTTAGGGGAGGGTAACGGAGAGAGTGAGGAGGAGCAATCCGCCGGAAACCTTATCGATTGCGAATAAATGAGCGGGTTCCTTAGAAATCTAAGGGAAAGCGGATGGTGAAATTACGGCGAAAACCGGGGCAGGCCATCTTTTTGCAGAAGCCGCTGGCTTTAATTCTCCAGATAGTCTTCGATCCAGCTCTTGATCTCCCGGCGCCGATTGTCTTCGGGGTCAAAGCGCACTCCAAGGTTGCCCTCGGCGGAATCGATCCAGGAGACAGTCGCAGCGCAGGAAAGCGGTTTGGTCCCAGGCAGACTGAAGAATACCTCCACCACGTTACCCAACTTTACCGCAAATTTAGCCTGAAGAGACATGCCGCCGCCGCTGATCTCAACGCTGGTGCCGAGGTACCGGTCCCGCTCGTATTCGATCTGGACCTCAGTGATCACCGGCACCCGCACATAACGGCGGAATTCGTGCAAGACCAGCAAGTGCGTCGCGCGGACCGTCTTCAGCACACTTTGCCGGTCCAGAGGATCATTCATCACGACGTTGATGGCGTAAGGCGAGAACTTTCGCAGGTCCTCTCCTGACGTGTAGATTCCGTAAAGAATCATGTGCCGGTTCCTGGGTGATTGGCGAGCCGCCGCCAGCACGGTTTCGGAACTGGGCTGCAGTGGAAGCACGGCAGCATCATACTTTTCCTGGTCAAAAATTTTTCCATCCGGGGAAGAAATCTCGACGGTCTGGATGCGGAACTGCCTGAAACACTCACGAAGAATGGCGGCATTGCTCTCATCAAGGTTCACGAGAGCAGCACGGCAAGCGGCTTTTTTATGGATTGAGAGCAAAGGGCCCTCCTCAGTCCCTGTTTGGCAGCAATGGCCCGGGAATTCCCTCTCCCGAAGCTCACCGGGATGCAACCAGAGTTTTTCAACAATCTTGGGTGACAAACAAAGGAAGTGATACTACTTCACCCCCAGGAACAAAAGCAATGAGGTTTAAAATCCATTTTTGTTTCATTTTGGGAATAAGGCCGCTGATTTTCCTGTATTGGAACTTTTGGAAAGAAAGGGCTGTCAATCGTGACTGAACTTGCTCACAAAGCCGAGGTTGTGCTGTCCTGGTGTTCCCTCACGACGGGCGCGCTAGAGCAGTCGCCCTAACATGCCGCCAGGAGCTTGAAGCGGTGCCGGGATTGAAGACACTGCGATAAACTAAATATTCTATTAAGCGACAGGTAGCGGCACCCGCCCGGGTGGCGAAACTGGCAGACGCACGGGACTTAAAATCCCGGGCCCCGAAAGGGGCGTGACGGTTCGATTCCGTCCCCGGGCACCAGAACTTCTTGCGGAAATCCTGATCCCGAGAGTGGCATGAATGCCGTCTAAAGAGTGCAACCCGTGACGCTCTCGCAAACCCAGTTACTGGCGATTCTTGATCCGGACCCCGGCCGCGCCGAGGAACGCTATGTTGAGCTACATCAAAAGCTGGTCCGGTATTTCGAGTGGAACCGGGCGGCTGAGCCAGAGGACATGGCGCAGGAAGCGCTGAAGCGTGGATTTACCCGGCTGCAGCAGGGCCAGAAGATCACCATCGATGATGCCGCAGGATACTTTTTCGGTATTGCCCGGAACCTGGTGCGGGAGGGCTGGACGGCCCGCAAAGAAGAGTCCTTGGAAGATCAGGAGACGCCGGCGGCACAGCCTTCGTTCCGCAATCTGAATCCAAGCGAGCAGGTGGTTTTTCTGAGGCAATGTTTGCGCGACTTGCCGGAAAATGACTTTGAGATGCTGATGGCCTATGTGGAAGGCAATGGCCAAGCCTGGGGGCGAAAGGCCGGATTGGAGCCGGGCACGCTGCGGCTACGCATTCATCGGCTGCGCAAGAGACTTGAAAGCATGGCGCGCACTAGGGCTAGCACTTCGGTCACAAAAAAGCCTGAAACAGACGGGGCGTTTCGGCCATAGATATATATACAAGGATGGGGCCACATAGGAGCTGAGAAGAAACATTTGATGATGCCACTCGGGACCGATGAACAAATCGTACGCTACCTCCTCGATGAGATGAATGGAGAGGAGCGCTCTGCCCTTGAAGAACACTTGTCGCGCGAGCCGTCTTTTTTTGAAGTCATAGCTTCCGCAGAAGACGACATGATCATGAGATATGTGCGCGGCGATTTAGAGAGCCGGCTGCTCCCGCGTTTCACGGAAGTTTATCTGAATTCCCCCAGCAAGCGGGCCCGCGTTGAACAAGCCCGGTCATTGCAGCAGGCAGTGCGCGATACCGTGCGCTCGCGCAAACCTGGTTTATTTTCGCGATTGTTTGCTGCGAAGAGCCCGGGATTCCGTGTCGCGATGCTATCTGCTGCGGCCATCCTGGTGTTGATAGCTGTTCTGTGGCCCTGGTGGAGAAACCGGCCTTTCTCACAGCAACCTTCACTGCAAGATACATCCCAGTTACGGGTCTCGCTCTCGCCTGGCCTGGTACGCGGCGGCGCCGGTGTACAGATTTCCCTGCCCAGCGGAACGCGGCAGGTTCAGTTCGAACTAACACTTCCGAAACAGGCGACGGATGAGAGTTATCGCGTTATCTTGAAAACGCCGGAAAAACCCGATGTCTGGAGTGGTCTGGCAGTCCACAAAGGTCTCACCGCCACCGTGAGAATCCCAGCAAACCTGCTCGTCGCGGGAGACTACACACTGGAGCTTCAAGGCAGAGGCGCCGATACGAGTGGAGAAGACATCGCAATTTATTACCTCCGGGTGATGAAATGAAACGATTGCTTCCCGTCAGACTTTCAAGGATGTGATCTCTCCCCTGCCCGCCGTCTTAGTTACTTCCACTCCCCGTGAATCTGAAAGGCGGCCCAATAGTAGGGGGAACTCCATCGCTGTTGCTTCCACATGTGGATCTGCGCTGCACGCAAAGCCGCTGCCGGCCTCATTCCGTCTCGCTCCATTGCCTTGTAAAATTCGGCCATCAACTCTGCTGTCGCAAGATCGTCAATCTTCCACAAGCTGGCCACAACGCGCGTAGCGCCCGCATACATGAAGCCTCGCGTCAGGCCGACCAGCCCCTCTCCCTGGATACT
>QIAW01000108.1 GCA_003225655.1 Acidobacteriota bacterium | reverse complement strand
TCTGCTGGGAATTGCGTTACATAAGCAAAGCTTGCGCAGGCAGAGCGTATCCGCGTCCTCAACCCTGGGAAAGCAAAGGCGATTATCTGCGTCAGGCATTGTCTTTTTCGCACTTCTCACTCTTGGAGTTGCTGGTTTTTTCTATAGCAGATTTCTGACCTATGAAGAAGCAGCAGAAGCACCTTCGATGGATAATCTGCCGGATTTGAAGCCAGCAAACCTGAATGAGGTACTCATTCTTGACGGCACCATCCCTGAATATGATATTGACAGTCCTTCTGTGCAGAATGTACCTGCAACCAAGGTGGAGCGCGACGACGTTTATTTTCCCTATTCTGCGGAGATCGTTTACAGCGTGTCCTATCGTAAGCACGGGGATACTCAAGGCATCCAAGGCCTAGTCAACGTATCAGTCTCTCAGTACCCAAATTCAGAGTGGGCCAAGTATAGCTTCAAGTCCGACCGAATGTCCCCGATACCCGTCTCGAAATCGCGTGACGCCCGAAATATATCCAAGCAGGGAAACACCATTCTGACAGCTCTAATCTATGGAGAGCCGCATTACTACTGGGTGAGCGGGAATATGCTCGTGTCCCTGACCTTTGGCGGCTCAGAACCGGAGAGCCTGTTGAGTGCATACTTGAAGCGACATCCAAGCTCGTTATAGCCGAACAGAGTACGGGCAAAAATGCTGCGGTCTCTCTCGACTCTAGATCAAACGCGATCTCCCAAGCTGCGTTCTTCCAGCGCCATGCTGTAAAATAATTGTTTGCGTATTGTCATCCACTCACGCTAGAGGAGCGCCATGCCCACAGATGTAATCATGCCCCAGATGGGGGAATCAATTTTCGAAGGCACGCTGACCAAGTGGCTGAAGAAGCCCGGGGATAAGGTCCAGCGCGACGAGCCGCTGTTTGAGATCTCGACCGACAAGGTTGATGCCGAGATTCCCGCTCCCGCCAGCGGCGTGTTGAGAGAAGTGAAAGTTGCCGAAGGGACCACGGTGCAGGTGAACACGGTTGTGGGCGTGATTGATGTCGAAGGAAGCGCAGTAGCCTCAGCTTCTGCGCCAGCTAAGCCGGCAGCTCCAGCGCCGGCGTCACCGCAAAGTCAGAAGGCTGCTGAAGCTCCCAAGCCGGCGGCCCCGACTGCTACGAAACCTGCCGCTCCGCCGGCAGCGCAAGCTCCGGCGGCCTCCGCTGCTTCCGGCCCCGGCACCAACGTCATCATGCCGCAGATGGGAGAGAGCATCTTTGAAGGCACGCTGACCAAGTGGCTCAAAAACGTTGGCGATAAAGTGACGCGCGATGAGCCGCTGTTTGAAATCTCTACCGACAAAGTGGATGCGGAGATTCCCGCGCCTGCCAGTGGCACTCTGAGCGAGATCAAAGTGCTGGCTGGGGCGACGGTGCAGGTCAACACGGTTGTGGCCGTGATCGGGGGAGCCGCGACCGCGGCTGCTGCTGCTCCTGCCGCCAACGGGCGCAAGCCAGAGGCAGCCGGCGCCGGACGCGACGTCACCCGGCAGCGCGCAGGCGAAGAAGAAAGCGAAGTTTCCACCACCTTGCGGCAGCGCGCCGAGGTGGAGCCAGCGGCGAAATCCAAAGAACAGCAGGCGGTGGCGCAGCAGGCGAACCAGGTGATTTCATTCCCGGCGGCGGACCGAACGCAGGAAGGCCAGCGTATCCGTTCCAGCCCGCTGGTGCGCCGCATCGCCAGGGAAAACAACGTCAGCCTGGGCAACGTCGCCGGCTCGGGATTGGGCGGACGCATCACCAAGAACGACATCCTCGGCTTCGTTGAGAAATATGGCAAGGGCGGAACTCCCGCACCCACCCGGGCAGCGGCTTCTGCACCGGGTCCTGTGCTTGCGCCGACCGCGCCGGCGCGGCCCGCAGCTCCTTCTGCTCCGGCGCATATGCCTCCGGGGGTCCCGGGCGAACTTGTGCCCATGACGCCAATGCGCAAGAAGATCGCCGAGCGCATGGTGGAATCGAAACACACCAGCACGCACGTGCATACGGTGTTCAAAGTTGATATGACGCGCATCGTGAAGGTCCGCGAGCGCGAGCGGGCGCGATTTGAGCAGGCGCATGGCGTCAAGCTGACCTACATGCCCTTCATCGCCAAGGCGCTGATGGCAGGCATCAAAGCCATGCCCATCGTCAACGCTTCGGTTGAAGGCGAGGGCATCCGCTACCATCGTAATGTCAACATTGGCATCGCGGTGGCGCTGGATTGGGGATTGATCGTGCCCGTAGTGAAGCAGGCGGAAGAGCGCAGCTTCCTGGGATTGCAACGCGCCATCAATGACCTCGGCGAGCGCGCCCGCGGCAAGAAGCTGGTGCCCGACGAAGTGCAGGGCGGAACCATTACAATTACCAATCCAGGGATCTTCGGGCCCCAGTTCGGCACCCCCATCATTTTGCAACCGCAGTTGGCCATTCTGGGCATGGGCGGAATCTTCAAGGAGCCGGTCGTGGTGACGGATAAAGACGGCAACGACTCCATCCAGATCCGGTCAATTATTCGCCTGACGCTGGGATACGATCACCGTGTGATCGACGGCGCCGACGCCGATAAGTTCATGGTCGCGGTAAAAAATTACCTGGAAAACTGGAACGAAGAAATCGGATAAATTCCACTTTTGCAAAATTCCGGAAATGGAACTTGACGGCAGGTGCAGAACCTGCCGTTTTCTTTTTGCAAGTCTATCATCGCTTTGGTTTGCACAAGTTTCGAGCAAACCAAATGGGAGAATGCGTCATCTATAAATTTTGTGCGCAAAAGAAGATCTTTCAGGAGAAAGAGATCTTCAGGAAAAGTCCCCGCGCGCCCGTTCTGAACGTTTCTATTCTCTTTTGTGAGCGGATTTCTTAATTACATCTTAGGGGGAGAAGAGGAAATATCCGCGCCATGCGGAGGAAGCAGATTTGCGTTTAAGCGTATGGACCATCAGCTATGCTTGCCGGGCGGGCCGATAACGCAGTCGGGAATCTACCTGGCATTTCACAAAGAGCACCGCACCCCGCATGAAATTCTGTTTCTCGAAGGCGAGAGCTTTCCCACATGCAACACCTGCAACGGTGAGGTGCGCTACACCTTAAAGCATGCGGCTCCCCACATTCTGGATGACAATGATTTTCATTAGCCTGTCAGCCGCTTGCGAGAAAGGGCCGGCCCCTTTCATTTTTCCAGTTCGGGAATGGGTTGCGGGAAGAGAAGCGAAAGCTTTCAATCAACTCGCGCACCCGCGTACACCGGCGGCTGAGACCCTCCAGCAATTGCCGGAATGCTTCGGTATCGTGCTCGTACCATTCGGAAGGAAGGTACTTGGCCAGCTCCCACAGCACGTTGGGGTCAAATTTTTCGATACGGCTCAGCCAGGGCTCGAAGGAATCCCATCCAATGACGCCGGAATACACCGCATTCGACGAAAAGATGCCGCGCAAAGGCGAGTCGGGGAAATTCCAGTCCCCTGCGTTGAAACAGTGCCCTTGATCGACGAGCGCGGCGGTGTATTTGCGCTCGCGGGTCCGCTTCCAGTAGATGATTTGCCGGCTATCGGTATTGCAGCACCATTTGTCGAAGGCCAGAGCGCCGGCAAAAACATCTGGATTGCGCACCCCGCCGGCATCGCCCAGAAGGAATGAATCAGGCAGATATTCCAGCACGTGGCCCTCGCGAGGGTCGACGATGAAACGGGAGCCGAATTGCAGCCCAAAGGCACAGGGAACCTTCTTGCTGGCAAGCTGGATGTGCAGTTCGGGGCTTTCTTGAATGAGCCAGTCGCTGACTTCGACGATTTCGGCCACGGGCACGGGCAATCCAATGTATCCGGCGAGGCGCGTAGCCAGCCACTCATTGGCCAGGATGCGCGAATGCTGTGGATTGTTCTGGAACTTAACAACGTAGAAATGGCTGTCGGCGCCGCGCATCAGGTGAGATTGCGCGCCGCCGCGCATGCGCCGGACGTGTTGTGTGATAGGAACCGGCACGCTGTAGACGCCACCGACTCGGAGGTCAAGGAGCAGTTCAGTCTATCAATTTTGATTTGTTGAAAGACATCTTCTTCCAGGCGCAGGAAAGTTTCAACAACAATCTGGGGCTCGGGGAAGAATTTCCGTACAAGAAAGCTAATTGGAACCCTTGGACATAGTCTGGGAATCCTTGCCTGCGGCAGCACGCAGGAAGCTGCGTACGCTTTCCACGTATACATCTTTCCAATCCACGACGTAACGGCGCTCCAGGATATGGACCTGGGCCTGCTCCACGTCCCAACCCATGGAGCAAAGAATGGCAAGGGCCATCATGGGGGCGCGATGAACCCCGGCGGCGCAGTGGATATACAGGCGGGCAGCGGGGTCTTTCAGGGCCTCGCGGGCAAATTCAGCGCCCTGCTCGAAAACTTCCGGCGGCTTGGGCAGAAAATCGTCGTCGATGGGAATCCATTCGACCTTGATGTCCCAGGGCTCGGCCAAAGGACGGTCGTCAAACTCCACCTGCATGTCGATGATGTGGGTGATGCCAAGCTGCACCACCTCCAGCATCCGGTCTTCATCCCAAATACCGCCGCCCACGGCAATCTGGTCTGTAATCCAGGTATAGTCCATTCTCTTTCAGTCGAACCCCTCGGCGTTTGGATGCAGTTCCAAAAATCAGAATTGCGTAACTTCAGTATAAATTGCCAGTCTTCAGCCAGCGACAAAATCGGATGTTACTTCAGTCATGCGAGCACAGAGGCACGCTGCTCTGCCCCGTCCCGGCGTGATGCCTGCGCGGCTATAGCGATACGCTATACTGCCAGGGAATGAAATTCAGGAACTTACAAGACAATTTGCGCAGAATCCTGCAGGAACGGGTTGAGCGCGGGGAACTCACCGGCCTGAGACTGGCGCACCTTACCGGCTTCCGCCAGGCCCACATCTCCAACTTCTTCAACCGTAAGCGCTCTCTCAGCATGGAGGGCCTGGATAAAGTGCTGCAGGTACAGCATCTTTCCGTGCTTGACCTGCTGGATCCGGCAGAGATCAACAAACGCGCCAGCATCGTGCTGCCGTCAGGAGATGAATTCGACAGCGTCCTGGTGGTAGAGGGCAGTGTGGCCGCCGCGCAGCCGCTGATCCAGAACCAGGACGTCAAAGAGGTCCTGAAGTTCAAGAAGACCTTCCTCAAGCGCCTTCGTCCCAACCTGCAGTCGCCCGGCCGCAACGCATGGTCGCGATTTGTCATGGTGAAAGTGGATGCGCGCGATGGCAACGCCATGTATCCCAGGCTATTGCCGGGCTCAACCGTGTTGATTGACCGGCATTACAATTCGCTCGACCCCTACAGGCGAAGCGAGCCCAACATGTACGCAGTGCGCAAAAACGCGGCCTGCACGGTGCGCTACGTGGAGGTCGCAGACCGGGCGCTGGTGCTGCGGCCCCATAACCAGGATTTCCCCATCGACGTGATCCAGATGGAGCAAGAGCAATCATGAAACGTAGGTCTCGGTTCTTGGTTCATCGAATGCGCAAAGACGCCGATGCCTGGAAGCTGTTTCATAACTGGTTTTCGGAGGGGCACCGCCGGGGCCACCCGTTAACCGCTTTTAAGTCTGTCATCCTGAGGGCCGGTTTTCGGCCCGAAGGCCTCCGATAATATTTCAACCGCCCATACAGCCGCAAGGCATTCTCTGAAGGA
>QIAW01000620.1 GCA_003225655.1 Acidobacteriota bacterium | reverse complement strand
GTTTCTCTGCCGGCCGTTTTTGCGCAGCGGACTTCTTTCTTACCCGCTCTGCCGGCCTCTCCCTCACCTGCTCAGCCGAGCTGCGGCGAGACAACTTCTTGCCGGCCAGTTTCTTCCCTGCCGGCACGGCCTTCTTGCCAACGAGCTTCCTGTCCACGGATTTCTTGCGGGCGAGCTTCATAGCAAATGGCGACCTTAATATCTTCCTGTGACCCTTGTTTCGCGGCAATGGCCCTCTTCCAACTGCGGATTCTCAAGAATAAACCAGCTATGGATTCTCAAGAATAGACTGAAGACGAATTGCTTACGATTTCATCCGCGTGGT
>QIAW01000619.1:18272-19357 GCA_003225655.1 Acidobacteriota bacterium | reverse complement strand
TGCCCACTTTCGTTGTGTGTAAAGAACGTAGATAGCTGAAACAAGGAGAACGAATGAATAACCCCTGGCGAAGGCAGCACCCAACTCTGCTTCAGAGCTTTTTCTATAAGGGCTTGGCGGCCCTGCTGGTATGGTGTCTGGCTGCGCCGCAGCTTATAGATGCGCGGGTGCAGCCGACGCACGGCTTTGACCTGTTTTCCGCGCAAGAAGAGGTGCAGGCGGGGCAGCAGGCATCGGCTGAGGCTAACAAGCAGCTTCCGCTGCTGAGCGAGTCTGACCCCGTCACGCAATACATAAAGCGGCTGGGCGCCAATCTGGCCAGCCACGCTCCGGGAGAAAAGTGGCCTTACAACTTCCATGTGGTGAACCAGAAAGAAATCAACGCTTTCGCCATGCCCGGCGGTCCGGTGTATATCAATCTGGGGACCATCCAGGCGGCGGACAACGAAGCCGAGGTGGCGGCGGTGATGTCGCATGAGATCTCGCACGTGGTGCAGCGGCACTCAACGCGCGCCGCCACCAGGCAGATGGAGGCACAGGTTCCGCTTTCCATTTTGGGAGGCCTTCTGGGCAAGGGCATCGGCGGACAACTCACACAGCTCGGCATCCAGTTCGGCGTTGGCTCCTACTTCCTCAAGAACTCCCGCCAGAACGAGCAAGAGGCCGACCTGCTGGGTACGGACATCATGTACGACACCGGCTACAATCCCCGCTGGATGGCTGAGTTCTTCCGCAAGCTGCAGCAGACGGGTGGGGCTCGGACGACGCAGTTCTTCAGCGATCACCCCATCCCGGCCAATCGCTATCAGTACGTCTCCAAAGAGGTGGCCACCCTGCCGGCCAAGAGATATTTGCCCGACAGCACCCCCGAGTTCGCCCAGATCAAGCAACGCGCCATGGGCATGAAGGCCATGATCCAGCAGTCAACACCCCAGGGCACTTCTTCTGTGACAGGCGTTGCCCCCAGCTCAAGCTTCCGCGACTTTCAGCACGACGCCTATACGATTTCTTATCCAGATAACTGGCAGGTCTTCGGCGACAATACCTCCACGGTGACCATTGCGCCGCAGGCGGGCGTCACGCAA
>QIAW01000619.1:0-18034 GCA_003225655.1 Acidobacteriota bacterium | reverse complement strand
TGCTCTACGTGGTATTCATCTCCCCCGATCCTGATTACAGCCAGATGCATCCTGCCTTTGAAGCTATGCTACGCAGCTTGCGGTTGCGGTAAAAAAAGCAGTCCTCAGTCCTCAGAAAAGAAATAATGGAAGAAGAAATTGGGTCATTGGGTCATCGGACCATTGAGTCATTGACTGCCCTTTCCAGCCGAAAAACTGCGGCCAGCGGTATACAATTTCGCGTGGTTTGATTTCTGAGAACTGAGAACCTGTGTTTATTCAGCAGCTCTCGACAACCATCTCAGCCGTCATTACTTCTGATAACTGAGACCACTTCTGATAACTGAGAAACCGACAACAAAGAACTGATTGTCTCGCTGGCTCCAACTCGCAATGCTGCTCCCCCTATGCCACTGGATGGCATCCGGACAGGGCCAGCCCGCGCAAACCGGCGTGCCTCAGCATGCCCGCCAGCCAGCCGTGGTCATTACGGTGCGCGATGAGAACCGCGATCCCGTCGGGGGCGCCCGCGTAACGTTGACCTCGCCGGGCACCTCATTCGCCCTGGTGGTGCAGACGGATTTTGGCGGGCGCTACCGTTTTTACGGCATGAGGAACGGCAAGTACGCGCTTCAGGTGGGGAAGGAAGGCTTTTATCCGGCAAAAACGGGAGAGCTGGATTTTGCTCCGGGCGCAGAATTTCCCATCACGCTGCGCCACGTACAGGAGTTCCGCGAGAGCGTTGACGTAACCGATACCGCGCCGGCCGTAGACCCGGCCAAGACCAGCTCTACCGACCAGCTCACCAACCGCGAGATTTTTACGCTGCCGTATCCCACCACGCGCGACTTCCGCAACGTGCTGCCGTTTATTCCCGGCGTGGTGCTCGATAACCGGCAAGAGATTCACGTAGGAGGCTCGGCCGGATATGAACTGTTTCATCAGTTAGATGGATTCAACATCACCCATCCGCTCACCGGGCTGCTGGATCTGCGGGTCAGTCCGGATTCGCTGCGCTTGATCGAGATTGACCAGAGCCGCTATACCGCGCAGTACGGTAAAGGGTCCGGAGGCGTGCTGCGCCTTGAGACCGGCATGGGCGACGACCGCTTTCGCTATTCGGCCACTAATTTCACTCCCGGAATCAGTATTAGCAGAGGCCTGGCCTTTGAAAATCTCACCCCGCGTTTTACCTTTTCAGGACCCATTAAGAGGGGCAGAGCCTGGTGGTTCGAAGGATTGAGCGGGGAGTACGACAGCAACCTTAACAAAGACCTGCCTCTCAAGCGCCGCAACAGCAGTCCCTTGTGGCGCATTGACAGCCTGAGTAAAGTTCAGGTGAACGCCACACCCGGCAACATTGTTACCGCCAGCTTTTTGATCAACCATCAGAAAGTCGAACGGCTTGGGCTGTCGTTGCTGACTCCGCCGGCCAGCACCACCGACCAGCATGCTGAGGTGCAGATGTTCAATATCCGGGACTCGGCCTACTCCGGCCAGACATTACTCGAGACTGGCGTCGGCATCAGCGAGTTTACGCAGAAGACACTCCCGCGCGGAGGTTTGCCTTTTGTGCTGCGTCCGGAAGGGGTTTCCGGCAGTTTCTTTGAGCGCATCTCCGCGCGCGCCAGGCGGCTGCAAGGGTACGGCAATCTTTATCTTTCACCGACGCAGTGGCATGGACGCCACGAGATGCGCGTGGGCATAGACGTCGACAGCATTGAAAACCATCAGTTTGTCTCGCGGCAGCCTATCAGCATCTTGCGGGAAGACGGGACCCTAGCGCGGCTCTCGGTCTTTTCCGGGCCGCCGCGCTTCACCAAAGACAACTTCGAAGGTAGTGCCTACGCCCAGGACCGCTGGTCCCCGATGGAGCGCTGGGTACTCGAATACGGAGTGCGCGGCGATTGGGATGAAATTATTCACGACGCCTGGTTCTCGCCCCGGGTGGCGACAACCTATTACTTCGACGGGCCCACCATGACGAAAGTCAGCGCCGGAGTAGGGCTCTTCTACGATGCTACCAACCTGGATTTTGTGACCCGCTCCTTGCAGGGCCTACGGCTCGACCAGAACTTCGCGTCCGATGGGGTCACGCCTTCGGGCCCCTCGGTGCCCACCTTGTTCCAGGTGGATACCACTACTCTGCAGCAGCCGCGTTTTGTGAATGCCAGCTTCAGCTTTGAGCGCATGCTGCCCCGGGCCATCCATGTGCGGCTTGAGATACTGGAGAAGCGCGGGCGCAACGGATACGCCTTCTTCAATGTGAATCCCATCGCGGCCACAGGTGGCGTATATCAGTTATTGAACGTGCAGAACAACCGTTACGACTCGGTACAGATCACGGCGGAGAAAAAATTCGCCCAGAACCACCAGTTCATGGCTTCCTACATCCATTCGCGGGCACGGTCCAACGCGGTGCTCGATTTCTCGCTGACGAACCCGACCTTTGCGCAGCAGGGGGGCGGGCCTCTCTCCTGGGATACACCCAACCATGTCATCTCCTGGGGATGGTTTCCCATCACCAAGAAAATCGATTGGGCCTACGCGCTCGACTGGCACACGGGCTTTCCCTTCAGTGTCGCCAACCAGCAGCAGCAGGTTGTGGGTCCACCTAACTCCCATCGCTTTCCCGACTATTTTTCGTTGAACGTGCACGTGGAGCGCCGCTTCCGCTTTCACGGATACGAATTCGCTTTTCGCGTGGGTTCCAATAACATCACCGGCAGCAAGAACCCGGTAGTGGTCAACAACAATATAGATTCACCCGAGTTCTTGACCTTCAGCAGTTTCCAAAAACGGGCATTCACGGGAAGAATAAGATTTTTAGGCAGGAAGTAAAAAACAATTTCGATTTACGATTTACGATTTAAAAAACTGTGGGTAGTCAGAACTGAGTCTTCAAAAATGCACCTGGGGCAAATCATGAATCGTACTTCCCTCAGCCTTTTTTTAACTCAATGAGGACCTGGCGGGCGATTTCCTTCAAGGTCTCAAAGACGCCGGTACCCTGAAAAGCCACAGCCTCGAAGACGGGCTCGCTCTTGCGCATCAATTCCTTTTTCAGATTGTCAACCGGCAGGGCGGTGGGCAGGTCGCGTTTGTTGAGCTGGAGGACGTAGGGTATTTTAACCAGATCGTAGCCGTGTTCGCGGAGGTTGTCGTGCAGGTTATCCAGGGCTTCAATGTTGGCGTCCAT
The DNA here is from genome assembly GCA_003225655.1 of Acidobacteriota bacterium. Taxonomy (GTDB): domain Bacteria; phylum Acidobacteriota; class Terriglobia; order Terriglobales; family Acidobacteriaceae; genus QIAW01. The sequence goes on along the minus strand of QIAW01000619.1, from coordinate 14,856 downwards.
GCGCCCTTCCTGTGAATCGGCGACGAAGACCACGCCGTCAACCCCGCGCAGAATGAGCTTGCGGCTGGCATCATAGAAGACCTGTCCGGGGACGGTGTAGAGGTGGAAGCGGGTCTTGAATCCGCGCACGGTCCCAAGATCGAGCGGGAGAAAATCGAAGAAGAGGGTACGGTCGGTTTCGGTGGCAAGAGAGATCATCTTGCCCCTGGCTTTGTCGTTGGTCTTGTCATAGACGTACTGCAGGTTCGTCGTCTTGCCCCCAAGACCGGCGCCGTAGTAAACGATTTTACAGTTGATTTCGCGGGCCGCGAAGTTAATAAAGCTCAATGCCGTTACCGACCTCTTGCTCAAGTTGGCGCCCAAACCCTTGCCTTGTCTCCCGACTTGGCGGGATGGGCATAACGTACAAAGGAAGAGTAAGTGGCGCGGAGAACTACGTACCGCACTAAACCTGGAGAATTTAAGCGCGAACCGAATATGTTTTATACCATACGTGTCGCGCCCGATGCACAGGTTGTCTTTCAAATTTGATAACTCGAAGCATCCCCCTTACTGTTGCTGCTGACGCTGGGGAGGGAGCGGATAATATCCATCCTTGGCGCGAACGATCAAGCCTGGGCGATGGACCCTCACATCAATCGTGCGATAACTACTGGCCGCCGTAGCGCGGGTGGAGTAGCCCAACGTGTATTGGTTGCGGGCTTGCTCGGTCAGGCGCGAGTACGCTTGCTCGATAGCGTCTTTGCTGAACTCGGCGAAAACTTCGCCGCCGCTGGCGAAAGTGTATTTGGGCAAGATATTGCCATACCCCATGCGGGGAATGTGGATGTTCTGCAAGGTCTCATAGCCGGGAATGGCAGAAGCGTCCACGGCCATTGCGTACACCGCAATTTCGTTCGAGAGCAAAACCTTGAGCACATCACTGTAGCTGGCATTGCTGCCTTGTTCGCGGCCATCGCCGATAACAAAGATGATCTTGCGGCGGGTACGGTCGCGCTTGGATAATGCCGAGGCAGCGGCCAGTATGGCGTCATTCAGCACGCTGGATTCGCGAGGCACAGTGGCCACGTGCGGTATACCCGGCTCAAAAGGCCTGCCGTTGACCGAAGGCGAAGGCCCGCCAACCATGGGCCCGGAGGCGACAGGTGGTCCATCGTTGCGTCCGCGCAAATCCACTTCAGAGCGGCGCAGCGCAGTGGAAAAGTCCCCCCCGGCGCCGCTGAAATCCAGGCGCGTGGTGACCGAGCTGCCATAGGAGTAGACTCCGACCTCATCAAAATCGCTAAAGGAGCCGGCCAGCGCGGGCAAGGTTTCTTTAACCTTGCGCATGGTTTGCTCCGGCAGATTGGCGTCGAGTACGACGGCCACCGACAGCGGGAAGGGATCGCTGGTGAACAGCTTGATCTGTTGCTGCTCGCCATTCTCGAGGACCGAGAAGTCTTTCTTCAGCAGCCCTTCCACCAGGCGACCATCAGGATCTTTGACAGTGACCGGAACTACGACAAAATTGACCGCCTTGACGATGGTGAACTCATCGCGCGTGTTGCTGTCCGCATTTGCCGGGCGGCTGGAGGAGGGCATAGTTTTTGCGCTCATGGTCGGCGGCGGCGGAAGCGGCTCGTCGGCAGCGGGCGGTGGCGGCAAAGGGTGCTCCGTCTTAGCAGCAGGGGCTGTAGTCGTTGGAAACGGGGGAGGGTTATTCGGCGCGGGGGCGTCGGGAATCTGGTCTTGCTGGCTTGACGCGGCTTGCGGATAAGCCGGAACAAGAAGCACAGCAAGAACCAATAGATACGCGAACGACTTCATGATCATATGTAATTTCCCCTGGCCCATGGATCTCAACTTTCCTAAACCCCGGCTGATTGTCTGCATCTAATTAGATTATCCCCGTTCGCCGCAGGATACTGTTAAATTATCAGAAAAGGCCTTTTATGGTATTAATACGCATCGCGCGCATTCGCACAATAGTGCTGCATCTTTGGTGTCTGCTGCTTATTGGCCCTGTGGTCTGGGCCGCCGGGCAAACCGGCCCAGGCGGCACTGGCCAAACTCCGCCCACGCAGACGCCATCTCCCCAAGCCCAGCCGCCAGCGGAAGACGAGCAACCCATGCAGACGTTGAAAGTCAACGTGGATGTGGTCAGCGTCTACTGCAACGTGAAAGACAAGCATGGCGCCCTGATTCCCAGTTTAAAAAAAGAAGATTTTGAGCTCAGTGAAGATGGCGTGAAGCAGAACATTAAGTATTTCAGCGCTGAGGCTGATCAGCCCCTGACCCTGGGCATCCTGATGGATACCAGCGGCAGCCTGATGCAGGTGATCCCCGCGGAGAAAGAGGTCGGAGGCGCCTTTCTCAGCCAGGTCCTGACTCCAAAAGATCTCGCCTTTTTCATGACCTTCGATGTGGACGTGGAACTGGCGCAGGACTTCACCTCCTCAGCCCACCAGCTCAAGCGCGCCATGGATGCTGCCAAGGTGAATGTGCCGCCCACGGGACCGACCATCTCCCAAGGCCCCTTCCCTACGCATGACACGCGCAGCACAGCTCTTTACGACGGCATTTATCTGGCTGCCAATGAAAAGCTGGGGCGCGAGGTAGGACGCAAAGCCATGATCATCATGACCGATGGCATGGATGAGGGCAGCAAAGTGCGCCTGAACGAGGCGGTCGAGAGCGCCCAGAAGGCCGACGCTATCTGCTACGTGCTCCTGTTTGTGCGGGGAATCTATGGCACCCGTGGCGAAGGCTATATGAAGAAGCTAACAGAAGAGACCGGCGGCAGGCTTTTTGAAATTGACAGGATCGAGAACCTCAAAACCGCCTTTGACCAGATTGCTTCGGAGCTGCGCACGCAATACGGAATCGGCTACTCGCCCATGAACAACAAGAAAGACGGCACCTTCCGCAAGATTGAAATCCGCAGCAAAGAAGGCTACAAGGTGCAAGCGCGGCGCGGTTATTATGCGATTCCACATTCGTAAGAAAAATAGCTTTTAGCCTTTAGCTCTTGTGTCCTAGCTTCTAGTCACTAGCTGTTGCTGATATTGGGCGCTGCGATCTTTGAAACTCAACCACCGCTAGAAGCTAGTAGCTCGTAAGCTGTGAACATTGCTTCAAGCTGTCGTTGTTATAATGTTCCCGGCGATGGGGTTCGCCATAAACTGCCCACGGATGTAGCGGGCTGATGACTCCTACAATCTTTGGACGGAGACTTCATCGTGCAGGCATATCTTTGGGTTTCCCTAGGCGCAATCGTGGGCGCGGGTTGCCGCTATTTTCTGGCCCGCTATGCGGCCAAGATGCTCTCCGCTGATTTTCCTTACGGCACGCTCATCATTAATATTTCCGGCAGCCTGATTCTCGGCTTCTTTATGATCTGGACCAGCGAACGGGTGCTGGCCGATCCGCGCTGGCGGCTTCTGATCGCCATCGGTTTTTGCGGATCGTTCACCACGTTTTCCAGTTACGCCTTCGAGACCTTTGCCTACATGGAGCAGGGCCAGTGGTACACGATGGCGGCCAACATCCTGGCCAATAACATCCTGTGCCTGGTGGCGGTGCTGGGCGGAGCGGCAATGGCGCGATGGTTGTAGGCAGGATAGTTATAGAATGGGCGTCAGCATGGCAGTGCAGATCACAATGTACTTAAACGAAGCCGACCAGTGGCAGCACCGGCCGCTGCATCTGGAGATTTTGAATTATCTGCACAAGGAAAATGTGGCCGGCGCTACCGTTTTCCATGCGGTCGCGGGATTCACCGGCCGCAGCCGGGTGAAGAGTTCAAGCCTGGTGGATGCCGGAGGCAAGCTGCCCCTGGTGATCATCTTTGTAGATACTGAAGAGCACGTCAGTCGCGTATTGCCCAAACTGCGTGAAATGGCATCGCATCGCCTCATCGTGCGCGAGAATGTGTTGATAGAGCAGGGAATCGATATCTGACCGCGCTGTTCAATCCGCAGTTAGAATTTTGAAGCTGCAGCCGGAACTGTAATCTGAAACTAATCGCATGAACCTTCCACAATCATTGCACGAGAGTGAAGAACAGCTTTCACGCGCGGCCCAGCCCCAGTTGATCGCGGAGCCGTTGGAAGTCTCTGTGGTGATGCCCTGCCTTAATGAAGCAGAGACGCTGGCGCTTTGCATCAAACAGGCCGCCGCAGCCCTTGAGCGAAGCCGTCTTACCGGCGAAATCATCGTCGCCGATAACGGATCGAACGACGGCTCCCAGGAACTTGCCCGGCAGGCCGGCGCCCGGTTGATCGATATAGAGGCCAAAGGCTATGGCAGCGCCCTGCGCGGAGGCATCGCCGCCGCCCGGGGCCGGTTCATCATCATGGCTGATTCTGACAACAGCTATGATTTCGGCGATATCCCAACGTTTGTCGAAAAGCTGCGAGCGGGCGCCGACCTGGTGATGGGCAACAGATTTCTGGGCGGCATCAAGCCCAAGGCCATGCCGCCTTTGCACCGCTACCTGGGGAATCCGGTGCTCAGTGCCATTGGGCGGCTGCTGTTTCATTCACCGGTAGGAGATTTCCACTGCGGCATGCGCGGTTTTCGCAAGTCTGCTTACGAACAGATGGACCTGCGCACCACGGGGATGGAGTTTGCCAGCGAGATGATTGTCAAGGCGACCTTGCTGAAGATGAAGATCGCCGAGGCGCCTACAACCCTCTCTCCCGATGGCCGCAGCCGCCCTCCGCATTTGCGCACCTGGCATGACGGGTGGCGTCATCTTCGTTTTCTTTTGCTCTATAGCCCGCGCTGGCTGTTCTTATATCCCGGCATGCTCTTGATCTTTTTTGGTCTGGCGGCGACGCTGTGGCTCCTGCCCGGACCGCGGCAGATCGGGCACGTGGTGTTTGACGTCCATACTCTGCTCTATACGCTCATGAGTATTCTGCTGGGCTTTCAGGCGGTTGCGTTCGCAACCTTCACCAAGGTATTCGCAATTTCAGAGGGACTCTTGCCTGAAGATCCGCGGCTTACGAGGATGTTTCGTTACGTAACCCTGGAGTTGGGGCTTTTTGTGGGCATCATTCTGGTGTTGCTGGGAGTGGCAGGCACGCTGCTGGCGGTATCCGATTGGCGGGCGCGACAGTTCGGCGAGCTCAATCCCTCGCAGATGCTGCGCCTGGTGAGCCCGGCGGTAGTGGCGCTCACCCTGGGATTCGAGCCTCTCAAATCAATCGATGAACACCGCGCAACAGTTCGACAAGCATGCGGATACCTACGATGCCGATCTGAACCAGGCTTTATCGGTCAGCGGGGAATCCAAAGAGTACTTTGCCCTGAGGAGGGCCCGCTGGCTGGAGCGCTGCGTCAAGAAATTGCGGGAACATCCGCGCTCTGCGCTCGATTACGGTTGCGGCATTGGGGATACTTCCATCCTGCTCTCTCAAGTCTTCAAACTGAGCGCTGTCATCGGACTTGATGTTTCCGAGCGTTCTTTGGAACTGGCGCGGCTGAGACACGCCTCTACCGGCTGCCGATTTTCGCAATTCCAGGAGCACGCTCCGGCTGCGGATCTCGACCTGGCGTACTGTAACGGCACCTTTCACCACATACCGCCAGACGAGAGAGCTGCCACCGTGGACTACATAGGACGCTGCCTTCGTCCGGGCGGCCTTTTTGCGCTGTGGGAGAACAATCCGTGGAACCCAGGCACGCGCTACGTGATGGCACAATGCACTTTTGATCATGACGCCATCACGCTTACGCCTCCGGAAGCGACCAGGTTGCTTCGCGCTGGCGGATTTGAGATCGTCAGCGTGGGCTATCTTTTCTTTTTTCCCCGAGTGTTGAAGTTTCTGCGCTTTCTCGAGCCCGGTTTTTCGAAAATACCCCTGGGAGCGCAGTACCAGGTGCTGGCCAGAAAGCCCTTAGCTTAGTCCGGTCATGTGGGAACATGCGCCTCGATACGGTGGGCGACGCACATCACCGCGTGCTACAGGCGTACTCGGCTGCAAGACTATTCGGTTTCGTCCGTTACCTTCGTAATGCAAAAGCGGAGCAACTAATCGCCTATCATCGTGTTGAAGCTGGCAGACACTCTCCCCCCAATCCAAAATCAGAAGACACCCCTTGTGTGGGGAGGAAAAATGAAGACATTCCGCTGCTGTGTGGTTGTGCTGCTCAGTGCGTTCGTGGCCTTAACCTGTTTTGCCCAATCGGTGTCTGGACCCGAAGCAGCGAATAGCTCGGTATCAACCAGCCGAGCCGTATCGTCAGCTCCCGCTGTGGCGAGCAACCCCGCGGGGGCGAGTGACCGGGGATTCACCTTCTCCAGCAACTTTAGCGGAAACCACGACTCTTCTTCCGGCTGGTCGAGCGTCATCGATTCCAGCGTGCGCTACGACTTCAGCAAAATTTTCGGGGTTGAGCTGGGCATGCCCTATTACCTGGCGCACAACGGATACAGCAGCACGGTTGTGACCAGGCTTAGCACGAACCCTCCGTTGGTTACCACCTACAACGCGCTCGGCGATATGTATTTGAAGCTGCACTTTGCCGCGCCGGAGACGAGTTTCGGTTACAGCGCCACCATTACCGGAACTGCTCCGACGGGAGATACATCTTCCGGCATCAGCACCGGACGCCCGACCTTCGACCTCAACAATCACTTTGAGCACAGTTTTGCATTTCTCGCGCCATTTGCCGAATTGGGTATTGGCGACAGCAGCGCATTGATCAATCACAGGGTCAGGCGGCCGTACACCACGCTGGGTCCGGTTTCACATTACAAGGCGGGCGCCAGCTTCGATTTCCTGAAGTTCTTCAACTTCGAAGGATCAGCCTACGAAGACCTGCCAATCGGCGACCAGAAGGTCTATAGCCACCTGTTCCTGCCCTCGAAGACTGGCAGACTGGTGCGGACCATCAATGGCAAAACGCGCCGCTTCGCGCGGGCGACAGTCGATACCGGACAGGGCATCCTCGAGGACAATGGCCTCAGCAGTATACTCACCATCAATGTCGGGTCTCACATAGCTTTAACGGGTAGCTATGAACGCAGCTTGCGCCAGTCTATGGACACGGTAGCCTTGGGCATGAGCTTCACGTTTGGCAGGGCAGCACAGAAGCCATCGGGACAATAAAAATCAAAAGATGTGGCCTTATGCCACATGTGCTCGATCAATTTCATTTGCGTTTTGCAATCAGCAGTTCGGTATAGTCGTCAAGGTCGATCAAAGCTTCGTCACTCACCGCTTTGAGCCGCTCGCGCCGCTTCTGGCGCAATGATTCTTCGCTAGAAAGAAGGGCCCTTGTCCGCATCGAAGCCCCAATTTTTTCTTTATGATGCAGCAGTTCCTGTGCATAACCCCGCGTTGCTGCGGGCTTACTCAGGTCCTGAGCGAAGGTGGCGATAGCTTGATCTGCCGCCCTGGTTTGGGCATACCAGAGCAGGAGAAGCAAACTCCGTTGTGCTGTCTCGCCGTGTTCTATGTTGAGGCGATCGATGGCAGGTTGCTCCCAGTAGTGCTGGTCGGTTGGGAGCAACAAATAAACAAGCACATAATTTTGTCCCAACGTAAGCACATGTTGCGGAATGAATACCTGGTATTTAGGATCTTCCAACACATGAAAAGCAGCCGCTGTTGTGTCTTCGTTCAGGGTAGCCAGGCGGTGCACCTGATAGAAATAATCACTTGACTGCACGTCGCGCAAGTCACAATGCGCGATTGCTGCCAGCGCAATTTTTCTGTCTGCGGCAGTGTCTGACATCGCGAGCAGAAGCATGCTGCTGTCGTACAAAAAGAATGGGGGATTACTGAAGTCTGCCAGTTCCTGCCGCAATGCGGGAACGGAAACCGCGGGATCTGATTTTGCCTGTGTCCAGAATTGGTCGAGGATATTCGACTTTGCCTGCAATGCTTGTCCTTGAAGTAAATGTGGCTGGAAATTGTAAGTTTGCTGAATTTGCTTGTGGAGTGCCAGTGCTGGAACAGGCCCGGCGCTTGCAATTAAAGCGGTGGCAAGAAAAATACCCCACGCAACACTCAATATTCTGGATGTCATCAGGAGCATTCTATATGCTGCCGCAAATAGTGGCACCGGTCACCCTGCCGAAAAGGCCGGCAACACTTTTGCCAACATGGCCCCATATATTGGTGTAATCTTTCTAGTTTCAAGTGGGAACTAGGAAACTTCATGAGAGCATCTCTGTTGCGTGGTTTGTCATTTACTTCTGCCTCTTTCTTTCTTCTCTTTCTCGCTTCCGCCGTTCTGGCGCAACAACCTTCATCGCCCGCAGCACCCGCAGTCGCTGGCTTTCGCAGCTTCGGAGTCGAGCAGCAGATTGAGAGCCGCTTCCTTGCGGTGCCGGATGCCAAGCTGGCCGAGGAGCATCTGCGCATCCTCACGGCTGAGCCCCACATCGCCGGCTCTGCCGAAGACAAGAAAACAGCGGACTACGTAGCCCAGAAATTCCGCGAGGCCGGATTCGATGTCGAAGTCGCGGAATACAAAGTCTGGATGAACCTGCCGGCCGAGGTGAGCATAAGCATCACTAATCCGCCGATGCCGGATTACCATGCGCCCCGGCCGGAGCATGTCAATGGCGATCCCTTCCAGGATGATCCGCGGATCACGCCAGGGTTCAACGAATTCTCACCCTCGGGCGACGTTGAGGCGGAGGTTGTATATGCCAACTACGGACGCCCGGAAGATTTCAAAAAGCTTGAGGAGCAGAAGATTGACGTGCGCGGCAAGATCGTCATCGTACGTTACGGCGAAAACTACCGCGGCGTTAAGGAATACATCGCGGAGCAGCACGGCGCTGCTGGCGTGATTATCTATTCCGATCCCATTGACGATGGCTACTTCAAGGGCGATAAGTATCCGGATGGCCCCTGGCGTCCTGACAGCGGTGTGCAGCGGGGTTCCATCCTCTACATGTTCAAATATCCCGGCGATCCCACGACGCCGGGCATCGCCGCAACGGCAGCGCTTCCTGACAGCCAGAGAACGCCGCCCGAGAAGGCGGCCAACATGCCGCACATTCCTACCACGCCGCTATGCTATGCGGATGCGCGTCCAATCCTGGAAAACCTCGGCGGCCCGCTGACGCCGCGTCCGTGGCAGGGCGCTCTGCCCTTTGCTTAACACCTGGGGCCGGGGCCGGTACGGGTGAAGATCCACCTGAAGCAGGACTATCAATACCGCACTATCTGGAACGTCGTCGGCAAAATACCGGGGACGCAATCGCCCGATGAATGGGTGATCGCCGGCAATCACCGCGATGCCTGGGTCTATGGCGCGGTTGACCCCAACAGCGGCACGGCCGCGATGCTCGAAGCCGCGCATGGAATCGGCGAGTTGCTGAAGAGCGGATGGAAACCGAAGCGCACCCTCATGTTGGCAAGCTGGGACGCGGAAGAAGAAGGATTGATCGGTTCCACCGAATGGGCGGAGCAGCACGATAAAGAGCTGGCGCGCGCGGTGGCATATTTCAACATGGATGTGGGCGTTTCCGGGCCAAACTTCAGCGCGTCAGCAGTTCCCAGTTTGAAACAGTTTGTGCGCGAGGTGACCAAGGCGGTCTCGAGTCCCGCCGGTGGCACGGTGTTTGAAGCGTGGAAAGAGCGGCGAAGCAGAGAGAGTGCGCGTGAGCCCAATCGTGAAGAGCCCGAAAACAACCGTGTGGCGGCCACCTCTGAGGTGCGTGTAGGCGACCTGGGCAGCGGCTCAGATTTCACTGCCTTCCTGCAGCACCTGGGTGTGCCGGCCACCGATATCAGCTCAGGCGGTGATTACGGCGTCTATCACTCCGCCTTCGACAACTTCGCCTGGTTCAAGAAGTTCGGCGACCCAACCTTCGCCTACGAGCAGCAGATGGCGCGCGTCTTCGGCTTGGAAGCGCTGCGCATGGCCGACGTTGACGTGCTGCCCTATGATTACGAAAATTACGGCAGAGAAATCAGCTCTTACCTGGAATCTGCACAAAAGAAATCGGTTGAAAAACTGGGAAAGAAAGCGCCCGACTATGGTGCTGCTTTGACTGCCGCCCGGCGCATGATGGCCGCCGGAGCCGCCATCGCGGCAAAACAAAAAGACCCGTCTGTCGATGCAGCCAAGCTGAACCGCGTACTGCGTGACACGGAAGCCGCGCTGCTGTTGCCGCAAGGCCTTCCTAACCGTCCCTGGTTTCGCCATGCCATCTACGCGCCCGGAGAATACACCGGCTACGCCGCCGTGGTCATACCCGGAGTCAACGAAGCAATTGACGCCGGCGATGAAGCCCGCACGCAGCAGCAGCTTGCCGCTTTGACCGCGGCCATCAACCGGGCGGCGGAAAAGCTGGAGAGCTTTCGCTGAGTGCAGAGATTTCCGGAATGTCATCACGTCCTATTTTGAAATCAAGGATATTAACCATCAGGGATTCCCTCGCTTTTTCCGCAAAAAAAATTGTGATACAGTGCGCCCAAAATCCAGGGAGGATGCATGAGGATCGCTCCGCGCACTGAATCATTTATCGGCAGCCTTATTGCAGCCGGCGCAATGGTTTATGCCGTTCACTTGATTACCAAGGACTACACCAGCTTGGCGGCAATCACGCTTCCTCGTGGCGGCCCCATGGAGATCTGCGCGCTTGGAGTGGTCCTATGGCTACACGGCAAGTGGCGTTCGGCAACGCGGGTGAGGGATTAAGGCCGCGGGCTACGCGCTAATTCCTTGGGGGGTTAAGGTATTTGCAGGATTTCAGGCGACGCGCCCCGGGATTGAGAATCCGCTTCACCATGAACAACGTGATCAGGAAATTTGTGGAAGCGCACGACCGTTATCTCGCGCTCGACAGCGTCCGTACTCAATGCAGCGGTCCCGTAGAGCGGGAACAAATCTATATCGAACTGCTCAAAGCCTACCTTGAAGTCCAGCACCACGCGCGGCAGATTGCCGGCTTGCAATTTGCCGACGGCATGGATTTCAGCGAATCTAACTGAGTATTCCGGATGGCAGACGCTCCCCGGGGCCACCTTGGCGGGAAAAGTTGCGTCTAATTCGATGCGTCCATTTCGTCTCGATCTCACTGGCGAGCCGAGGCAATGTCCATCGCAAGAATCATCACGCAGGACCCTGAAAGCACAGAAGCGCTGGCGGCGTATCTTCGCGCCGAAGGATACGATGTTATTTGCGCGCCGCCGGGCACCCCGCAATCCAACTCCGGCGAGCTTACGATTGTCGTCGAGGCTTGCATAGATCACATCCAGGCTGTGGCCCGCGCCCGCGAACTCGCCGCCCTGCGCGGCTGTGATGTCTTCGTGGGAGAAGGAATTGTCGAACGGCTCGACCTTGAGTCATTCGACATGCCTGAAGCCATGCCAGAAGCAGAGGCGCCCAGCGCTGCCCTGGAGCCGCCTGCTCCGGAAACGCCTCAGACAGAAGCTGCCGCTCCTCAAATTGCATATTCTTCAGCCGGGAATTCTGGTTCGTCAGTCTCTGATCCAGAGTCCAACAGGCCGCCTGCTCACGAGCCCCCTGCTTATGAGGAAGCAGAGTTCATCTCTGGCCGAAGCGAGGCAACCTCACAGCCGCAAGCTCCACCTCCGTTGGTTTCACGTTCTGACGTTTCACAGTCTGGGCCCTCATCTGCCGAGGTCCCGCATCCCGATCTTTTGCAGGCCAACGGTCCGCGGCAGAGGGCAGTTCGAGCGGAGCGGCCAGCCCAGCTTGGCTTCCGGGCTTTACGTGCCGCCAAAGAGCTGCTTGGCCTGCACCTGGCCACACTGCTTGAGGGGACGCGCAACGGCTTTCAACGGTTGAGGATGCGTGCCTCGGCCAAGCTGGAGCAGTTTCTCGCGTGGCAGCAGCTTCATGTGGCTGCATTGTCGAGGCGCAGAGAAGAGAAGCGGAAGCTGGCGGGCCAGATCATGGCCAAGAGAGCGCAATCGGACGAAAAGCGCCGCGGCGGGAAGGTCACACCGATTGAACCTTCCCGGAATCCAGCAAGACAGCAGGCCATCCGTGATTGGAAGGCGGCGTTTACCGGCGCAAGTGTGGCTGCGCTGCTGGTCCTTTTTGTTTTGGGAGTATTTACCAGCCGCGGCCCCGCGACCGGTCACCTTGACGCTGCGCAGCCTTCGGAGCAGCTCAAGACGGCGATCTTCCCGCCTGCAAATGCCGAGACCTCAAAATCCGTGGCGCCCGTCCGCGGGGCGGTCATCCATGCGGAAGCAAATGGTCTCCTGGCTGTGAAGTCATCAGCTCAGCCCGGCGGCTCCCAAGCGGTCCGCCAGATTGCCTCTCAGGAGCAGATGTCTGGCACGGTAGTCGGTCTGACCGCATCTGACAAAAACACCTCCCATAAGGCCATATCCCAAAAGACCGTGCCCGATAAGACCACGGACCATCGCGCTCGCCGCCATCGAACTGTAAGCGAAGACTCCGATTCGGAGCCTGAGGTTATTGTCCGGCACTTCGGCCGTCACAATGCGCATCCTGCTCCCAGAACAGTGGCTGGAGTGAAACACTATTCTGATATGAACTAGCTTCTTTCGCATTCAGTCAGGCACAGATTTTTCCGAGACCTTCCTTGTAGCTATTCGTCCATTCAGAGGAACTTTCATAACCATAGTTACGTATTCGCGTGGATTACATATTCGCGCAGTTACAATACTCTAAAGTCACGTATTCGAACCCGAATTGCCCAATGGGAGGGAGTCTATGAAACGAATGGTGTTTCTTCTGGTTTTAGTGTGTACGGCGGCCGGCTTTGGAGTGCTACAGGCAGCGGCCCCGGATTCGCCTTCCGGCATGCCGCAGTATAGCGGCGACAACCACCTGCTGCGCCCGGAGAACTACCGTGAGTGGATTTATCTTTCCTCAGGCATGAACATGAACTACGGTCCGGCGGCCAGCGACCATGATATGTTCACCAACGTGTTCGTGCCGCAGTGGGCCTACCAGGCTTTCCTGAAATCGGGCAAGTGGCCCGACAAGACCGTTTTCGTAGTGGAAGAGCGCGGCGCAGAGAGTAAAGGATCGATCAACAAACAGGGCCACTACCAATCCACCGATCTCATGGGCATAGGAGTGGAAGTGAAAGACGAGGCCCGCTTCCCCGACAAGTGGGTTTATTTCAACTTTGGATCAGAAACCAAGTCGGCGCAGGCAGCTCCCAAGGGCGCGTGCTGGCGCTGCCATGAGGACCACGCTGCGGTAGAGCACACCTTCGTGCAGTTTTATCCCACGCTCAAGCCGGTGGCGCAGAAGTTCGGGACCTATAGGCAAGAGAGGGAAAAAGTCGAGTAAGCCTGTGGTCTGCGTCCGGTTGAGCTGAGTACCCCCTCCCCCTTGCTGCTAGGGGGTGACCACCCAAAATCAACGTTTGCCCCGCGTATTTACTGGCTCAAATTGATTTGAGGTGGGGGCCTAGCTGGACATGGAATCATGGGTTCCGAACAGGGATAAGTTTTCAAAGATGCAAAGCCGGCATTCTGGAATGCCTGGAGAATGATCTCGCGAAATTGTCGATCGATCAGGATTTGATATCACTTTGAAATATTTCAGGCAGCCTTTTTTTGGGGGGGGTATTTGACGATACCCGATGTCTCGGAAACCCGAATCATAATTTGAGAGGACGAAATCAATGACAGGTAGTCACAGGTATAAAGCTGCCATTATGGCGTTGCTGATGGTGCTCGGTCTGGCGGCTTGCAATTCCAGCAACCAGGCGACCGCAGCATCAGAGCCGGCAACCCCGGGCGATTCTGTTGCAGATTACGATGCCTGCGCGCTGGTGACCAAGGCCGATGCAGAGGCCATATTGGGCGAACCCGTAGACCCTGCAAAAGGCGAAACCACTCCGGTTCTTGGCAATAAGGCTTGCGGGTATGTGGCCACATCCCAATCATCCATGAAAATGGTCAATATCTACCTCGGCCGTTTGAGCATGGGAGCACAACCCGATATGTGGAACGCGACGAAAAAAATGTGGCAAGACAAACTTCAGCCAGTGGCGGGCTTGGGAAAAGATGCTTTTATCGGTCCCGACGGTGGCCTCCAGGTACTCACCTCGAAGTGCATACTGGTTATTTCGGTCAATGGTTTTAAGGGAAAAACAGAAAAAGCCGATGCGGAGAAGGCTTTCGCGCAAAAAGCTCTCAGCCGGATGTAAGGTTGCGATCAGATTTCGTTGAGCACAGGAGAAATATGCCTCTATCGCAATCATGCGTTGGTGTCTGGTGAGCCTCCAGGCTCATCCCAGACAGCGAGGAAGCGTTATTTTTCAGCGACTTAGGGCACTTTTTCGCTTCGCTCACCCATGGCTGAAAGCCATGGGCTACCAAGTCGTGCCCTGATACAAGTCCTCTGATTCCCGTGCAAAACTATTTGAGGCTGATCAGCTTTTCCACCAGCTCGGAATAATCTTTCTTCTCCACCCCGTGGACCTGGCGGTTGTATTCATCCACCTTCTGCGAGTAATTCATGGAGCAGAATTTGGGCCCGCACATGGAGCAGAACTTGGCTTCCTTGTAATAGTCATCGGGCAAGGTCTCGTCGTGCATGGCGCGCGCGGTCTCGGGATCGAGCGATAGCGCGAACTGCTTCTCCCAATCGAAGGTATAGCGGGCATAACTGAGAGCATCGTCACGGTCGCGCGCTCCCGGCCTGTGCCGCGCCAGGTCAGCGGCGTGGGCCGCGATCTTGTAGGCGATGATGCCGTCTTTCACGTCTTTGTCGTTGGGCAGGCCCAGGTGCTCTTTGGGGGTGACGTAGCAGAGCATCGAGGCTCCGTGCCAGCCGATCATGGCTGCACCGATGGCCGAGGTGATGTGATCGTATCCGGGCGCGATGTCGGTAACCAGCGGGCCAAGCGTATAGAAAGGCGCTGCATAGCAGTATTCGACTTCTTTA
>QIAW01000115.1:6781-8767 GCA_003225655.1 Acidobacteriota bacterium | reverse complement strand
GCATGAAAAACTTCACACAAAAAGCTCTATTCGTAGTTCTTACTGTATTTGTACTGGTCGGAATGTTCTACGGCCTTAGCACGCCAGTGAAAGCATCCGCTTCAACAACAATAAGACCAGTTTCCACCATAGACCCGTACCCCCCAGCGTGCGCCCCTAACGAGGTATGCCCTTCAGACCCAGAATAATTTTAAGATGAAGCGAGTTCAACAAAATTTGCTTGTAAGCTGCTAGATCGGGGTGTTAAGATACGCTTCTCAAGTTTGCGTAAGCGGAGGTAGTCCGCTCATTGGCAACGGGCACCACTTATGTTACTCACACCCAAACTGTATTACTTACTTTGGATCGTTGCCAACATCATCCAAGGTTCCATTGCCTATAGGATGACAAGGCGCAAATTGCGCGAGGAGTTTCCCTTCTTTTTTCTTCAAACAGGGAATAAATCTGCATATTTTTACGCTTATTGGGCCTGCGTAGCAGTAGGGGCAATGCTCGGGTTTGCTGTAATTTATGAAATCTTTGACAATACGTTTAGGCCCTTTGCTGCACTACGTGATTTTTCGCGGGTTATTTTTCAGTGGGCTTGCATAGTTTTGCTGTTGGTCGCCATTGTAATGGCAATGACTTCTGCCTCAAGCCGCGCCTATCGTGTGACGTTGGCTATTCTAGCGATTGAACGCGGTGTGCTTCTGGTCCAAGGTGGACTCTTGCTCTTCCTTTTGATGTATTCCTCACGCCTGGGTACGACTTGGAAACACCATAGTTTCGGCATTGCTTTAGGACTTGGCTTCAGTGCTTCCGCGCATTTGATTCTTAATAGTCTGCGAGCGCAGCTGGGAATAAGCTGGCATCCGACTTACAGCACGCTGTTGATAATTTGCGACAACGTAGCTGTGCTGACGTGGGCTGTGTACATCTTCTCTCCTGAACCGGCGCGCGTCACCGAAGCAGCGCAATATGAACCCAAACCCGTTCTGCAGCGCTGGAATCAGGTGCTCGCGGGCGAAGATTCTCTCAGCGGCACATTCATCCCGAACATGGAACGCATTGTGGACCGGGTCATGGCCCGGAAACACTAAGATAGCACTCCCTAAAATCTCACCTGAAGTTTTATTGATTTAAATCAGAGCTTATTTTGAATAGTAGCTGCTGCACGGGCAGGCTGTGCTAACTCTTTTGCTTCTCTTTCTTGATTTCTGAGGCGAGTTCACGCGCGATTTCCGCGACCAGTTCGGGTTTCATACGCTCGGTAACGCGATGAACGATCTCGGCGATTACGGCCGTGTTCTTGTCGAGGGCTATGGTTGAATCCCCGGTAAATGCCTGATGCACGGCCTCGGTCAGGGCGGGGGTGACCTCTTTGCCCATGGCGGCGGCCATAGCCGCTGCGAGTTGAGCGTCCGGCGTATTTGCGGAGACCGGCTGAGTCTGGGCAGCGACCGTCAACTCAGGTTCTGCAACCTCAGGCTCGGGGCTGGCGTACGGGCTGGAGAGATGCTGGTGCATCTCGTCATGCAAGGAGACGCCGATCTCATTCTCATCGAGATGAGTCTCTTCGGCCGACCATCCCGAGAGGGAAGCTTCGTGGGAGTGCGAGGGCAGAGCATCAGCGTGCGCCGCCGGCTCGTCGTTCTGAGACCAACGGGAGCCCATGGCAGCAGCGACTTCATCCGCAACCGCGGTATTGAAATCCGCGGTATGTTCTGCGGGCGCCTCATCTGCCTGGACAGCTTCGGCCGCGTCAATCAGCTCTGGCGCTTCAATTTCCTGAGTATCTGAACTGCTGGTAGTCTCTTCGCTTTGAGCGGGATGGCCGTAAAGCTCGGGGTAATCGGCGGCGTTGCCCACAGGGACCGGCTCGGCATCTGCAACCCCGAAGCGGGTGGGGAACTGGGTTGACATCTCACTCACGTCAGTCACCAGCATGGATTCACTTGCTGCACCGCTAGGAACATCGTGTCCGGAATGCGGGCTGGCGACTTCTAA
>QIAW01000115.1:0-6652 GCA_003225655.1 Acidobacteriota bacterium | reverse complement strand
TCGGCGGCTCCCAGGATGGCGCCGCTCCGCTGAGATGGAGATCGGAAGCAGCATCGTAAGATTCAGTTTTGGATTCCGGAGGGCTGGCGACAGCCGCCATTTCCATAGACGCCACCGCTGGAGCTTCAGTCCGCTCGTGGAATACGGTGGGCGGAGGTAACGTCGCGGCTTCGGAAGAAGCAGCCGGAGATGAAGTGGGAGCCAATGTCTCCAGACTTTCATCTATGTGGCTCTCTTCTATGTGGCTCTCTTCCGCGTGCCTGGCTACGGTGTGGGTTTCGTGTACCTGTCCGGGAGATAAGGTTACAGTTTCGGCTTCACCATCGTCTGCTGCAACCCTGCCGGCCTCATCTTCATACCCTTCGAGCGAGCTGGCTCCGCCGAACCAGCTCTTTGCCTTGGAGAAGAACCTTCCTACGCCCGACCTTGGCCTGTCATCCGCACCTTCTTCGTTGATCTGATAGGGATTGGCTTCTGCGGCCGAGCCTTCCAGCTCGGAGTGATCCATCAGCTCTGAGGTGGTGCGCTCGGCGTGTGGCAGATCGCTACCCAAATGCTCTAACCCCATGGCAGGAGTGGCGCGCATTTCCGTCGGAACATTGACGCTGTGGGGCTCGGGCGGCGCGGAAGGGAAATCCTCCTCCGGCAGCTCTACGCCAACCTGCGGCACAGGCGCACTTTCATCGGTTTCTGATTTCCAGGTTTGATAACTCTGATCTTTTTCGTCGAAGATGGGAGTTTTAATTTTTAGCGTACGCTCGTATTCCGGCGGCTCCTCAACGGGCGGCTCCGCGGGTGTCACCATCACCTTGGCTTGTGCGGCTGCTTGCGTGGCGCGGGAGTTTGTGGAAGTCAACCGCTGTTCCAGTTTCTGCACCGCAGCCAGCAGATCGCTGGCCTCGAATGGCTTCACAATGACGCCATCCGCCTTTACACGGGCGCCCTCTTCCGGCAAAAAGTGTTCCATTTTGCCGACGGTGAGCAGTACAGGAATTTTAGTGGTTTCGATCGCACTCTTGACGCGCTCACAGACTTCCAAGCCGGTGTAACCGGGCATGTACACGTCGAGCACGATCATATCGGGCTTCTGTTCAGCGATCTTCTTAACGGCGGCAGCCCCGTTGGAAACAGCCACGACTTCATAGCCTGCCTCCACTAGGATCTTCTTGCCCATGTTCTGAGCAGTCGCACTGTCGTCTGCCAATAGAATCTTCAATGCCACACAATTAGTCCTTAAGGGGAGGGGGAGCGCGCATCAAACGTTACTGTTTATTGGGTCGTAAGTCAATGAGGACGGCACCTTAAACGGCAACATCCGGCAATTTAACCCATGCAAACCTGCCAGAGTAGGGGGACTCTGCATAAAATACCCCTAAAATTCGGTCTAAAACGGAACTACTTTTTCTTCTTGCCTTTCTTGCTGGAAGAAGAACTTCCAGTCTGGTCTTGAGAGCTGTTCTGAGCATCGGCCGCTTGGGCGGAGCCGGTTTCCGTGTTCCTGGCATCGTTGATCTGGCCAGGCGCGGAGGCGCCCTGTGGCCCCGGAGTTTGCGGCGTTCCGGAATCAATGGGCTTCAACTCAGGAATACCTGTATCAGAGCTTGAGGGTGCCGAGGGAGCAGGAGCTGCCACCTGCGGACTCGGCGTGCCGGCAGCCGGGGCGGGCGCCTGAGGCGCGGGCTGATTTTGTGAATCGGAGTGGGGCACAGCATCGCTTTTCGGAACCTCTCCTTTACGCACTTCCACTGAAATCGCGCTGTTGCCGGTTTCCGATGCGCTGGTGAGCATGGAAGTAGTCTCGCGCACGACCGACACTGCACTGGTTTCCTGAGGCGGAGTCATGGTGGGCTCACCCAGGTGGGCGGCCTGTTTCACATTGGGAGCGCGATGAAAATTGTGCATGACCTTGTCGAGATGTCCGGGCCCCGAGCGGCTGGCCTCAATGGCTTTGTCTTGCTCAATTGATTCATGCGATGGAGTCGGTACCGGGCGTCCCAGGACCTGCAGACGCCGTTTGGCGTCGTTGGCGCGCTCGGTCATGGGGTAATTCAAGATGATGCGAGAGTAAGCCTCTGCCGCCTTGATCGTGAAATCGGGGATGAGTTTACCTTTAATGCCTTCCGATATTCGGGAATCCCTGGTGCGGGCGATCTGTTTTTCGTAAATGTCGCCCAGCATATAGAGAGCGTCGGGGGCCTTGCTGTACAGCGGATAAGTATCCACCGCTGTTCTCAGGCGGGCAATGGCCGCGGGCCAGGATTCACGCATGTAATATTGTTTGCCGATGCCGAATTCCTTCTCTGCCAGGACCTCCTGCACCTCGCGCAGGCGCTGCTTGGCCTGAGGCACAAGCTTGCTGTCGGGCCACTGCAGGATTAGCTGCTGATATTCCTCTTCAGCACGTTTGGCGTGGGTAGCATCGCGGTCGGATTTTTCCATCTGGCGGTAATGGATATTCGCCACCTTCAGTTGGGCCTCGGCAGCCTCGGGCATGTTGGGAAAGAAGGTTTCGAAATCTTTATATTCAACTTCCGCCTGGGCCAGGCCAGTGGTGCCGCCCTCGGCGTACCAGGCATCACCGATGGCCAGCTTGGCGCGGGCAATGTACTCCGAATCAGGATATGCATTGATGAGAGTCTGCAGAGTGAGGCGCGCCTGGTCGTACTTGCTATGTTTCATGTCCGGCTGCTTGGAATCAACGTTGGCCAGCGGGTTCTGAGGTTTGCTGTGGTGAAACAAACCAGCCATTGCCGCCAAGGGCAAGATGAGGGCAAATAAGAGAATAGCTAAGACTTTGCGGACCATAAATCACTCACTCCAATACTTTTTGACTTGCTTTGTCCCGGTTGCGCGCGCGGCATTTATACCTTGACCAGGGTCGCCTCGCGTGCGGCTTTCAATAATTGTCCGACGTTGGCATGGGGATCGCCATGTCCAAAGACGGCATTGCCGGCAACCAGAATCTCCACCCCGGCGCGTACCGCGTTAGCGATGGTCTCCGGACCGATGCCGCCATCGATTTCAATCCTGAACCCCAAATTCCTGGCATTGCGGATATTGGCCAAAGTACGCACTTTTTCCAGCGATGCAGGGATAAACTTCTGCCCACCAAACCCGGGATTCACAGACATCACGAGAACATGGTCCACCATATCCAGCACTTCGCTCAAGGTCTCGACCGGAGTAGCCGGATTAATGACCACGCCCGCCTTCAGGCCGCGGGAAGCGATGTGCTCCAGTGTGCGGTGCAGGTGGATGTAAGCTTCCTGGTGCACCGAAATCCAGTCGGCCCCGGCATCGGCGAAGGCAGAGATATACTCATCAGGATTCTCGATCATCAGGTGGACATCAAAAGGCACATCGGTGACCCTGCGCAACGATTGCACCACAGGGGGGCCAATGGTGATATTGGGAACGAAGTGCCCGTCCATCACATCTACATGCAGCAGGGTAGCGCCTCCTGCCAGTGCTGCCTGAACTTCTTCTGCCAGGCGGGCAAAATCGGCCGATAAAATCGAGGGCGCCAACTCAATCATAAAACGCTTCGCAGCAAGTGGACTATCGCTGATTTTAGCAGAATCAGCAGCGCAGAAATGCACAATTCCAAACAAAAAAGCAGCTACAAAGCCTGGCCGCCAGCGTTTTGCGAAACGGTTTCATCAGCATGAGCTTCTCGGCTGATGCCTGAGAGGTTGCCTGCAAAATTTTGGCCGCCATGGTGGTGGTGAAGCCACCTGGAGCGGGTGGAATGGATCAAAAAAAATGTGACCGGAAAACAGGTTGTAGACGGTAAAAAACTTGTCAGATGCAGAGCAGCGGCTTTTGCGCTGACCATGCTTTGCTTTTTCATTGGCGCGACGCAAGATGCGCTCGCCACCCCAATTCACGCCAGTACGCAACAGTTATTGCGCCAGGCGCAGCAGCCGGTCATGCCCTACGTTCCCGCGCAGGTGGGGTGGAAGGCGCCCGCGAGCGAGCCGCAAAATGGGGCGAGCTTTCAAGGCTTCAATACTACGGAGATTCTGCGGAACGCGGAATCAGCCCGCGTCCGCCGGGCGTTGCTGCTGCAGCTTGCCACGCCCGATCCGCGCGTACTGTTGGCCTTTGGCTCAGGCGTCCCGGCGCCACATCCAGTCAAAGTGTGATCCACTTGCTTAATTGGCGGTCGCCTCTTGCAGCATGATGCTGAAAGACTGTAGCTTCTAGCTGTGGCGCTAGTCGAAGTTCGCGAGTTGACCAAGATTTATCCGCTGGGCGCGTCCCTCTTTACGCCGCCATCTTCACCAGGCCAAACGCCTGCGAGCAAAGGCGAGGCGCGCGCGGTTGACGGCGTCAGCCTGGGAATCCACACCGGAGAAACTCTTGGTCTGGTGGGAGAATCGGGCTCCAGCAAGAGCACGCTGGGCCGGCTGATCTTGCGGCTGATTGAGCCCACTTCAGGAAGTATTTTCTTTGACGGAGAGGACCTTGGGCGCGCTTCCGCTGCTGTCATGCGCCGCTTGCGCCGCGACATGCAAATCATTTTTCAGGACCCATTTGGTTCGCTCAATCCGCGCATGCGCGTCCGCGAAATCGTAAGCGAGCCTCTGATGATCCACAAGCTGAAGGGCATAGATGTTAAGTTGAGGGCTGCCGAACTGATGCGCGCCGTGGGGCTGGACGACTCTGCCTTGGGGCGCTATCCCCATGAGTTTTCCGGAGGGCAGCGGCAACGCATCGGCATCGCACGGGCGCTGGCGCTGCGCCCCCGGCTGATTGTCTGCGATGAGCCGGTTTCCGCTCTCGACGTCAGCGTGGGAGCGCAGATCGTGAACCTGCTGGCGCAATTGCGACGCGAGTTCAGCCTGACATATCTTTTCATCTCTCACTCCATGCCCATCGTGCGTTATCTGGCCACGCGCATCGCGGTGATGCATCACGGCAAAATTGTGGAGCTGGGCAATACAGAGCAGATAACGACGAAGCCGGCGCACCCTTATACGCGCAGTCTGCTGGAAGCGACCCCGGAAATTTAGCACTCAGCATTCAGCAGCAGTGCTAGATAGCCATCTAAGCATCTGCGCTCGTGGCTTCTCAGAAGGATGATGACAAAGAGGAGATTTGGTATCGCAAATTCGGGTTCTCCTCGACAAGCGCGAAGGTGACGGAAGCCGGGATTATCTTTAATCAGGCTTTTCAGTGCGACTGAGAGCTGCTCGACAAAGACTTAGGGTTGGACATATTCCTCGGCGAGGCCTTTTGCAATGTGCTGACCATCAACTGGCCGGCGGCCGGGGTGCCTACTGCATGTTCCAGCACAATCTGGCGCGCGGTGATCTTGCGTCCGTAGACTTTTTCGCTGGCGCTATTGTCTGGACGCAGCGTGGAACCATCGAGCGAAACGCCGGCAAAAAGGCCGTGGGTGCGGGAGTAGGTGAGAATCTCGGCGCGCATGAGCACATCGGTAGCGGCTTGGGCGTCGCGCCCTTTAGGGCCGCCGGCGGCGGCGACGTCAGCACCAAGTTTGACCTTGCTTTTCAGAATGGAATCGATTCCCTTGGGGTTGACAACCAGGAGAACAAAATCTATGGCTTGGCCGCCCAGTTGGAAACCGATGTTGGCGCCTTCGAGCGCGACCATGGCGGGCGGTCCCCACGGACCGGTAAAATTCTGCCCGCTCCGGCATGACATGGCTCCACGTCCGTAGTTGCCGCCAATACCAAAGGCGAACTTCTTGACCGAAGGGATGACAATCACACACTCGGATTTATCGAGGACTCCCTTGGGAAGATTGTCAGGAATATTCAGGATCTCCTGCAGGACTTCACCGGAGTGCTTCAGGCGGTCCTGTTCGTGTTGCTGGGCCTGAGCACAGGTTGACAGCAGCACCGTCGCAAGGAGGAAAGTAAATGTATTTTTCATGGCCCGCTTTTCCGTGTGTACGCTCTTTGCAAAGCTAAGAGAAGTGGTTAGCGAGAATTACGAAATCAGGAATTTAGGAGCTGCCGAAAATTATGCTCTCTTTTTTCCCGAGCCAGATTTAGCTGTAGCCGCTGCTTCAGCCTTTTCCCATGGGCGCTTGGGACGGTCCGCTGCCGGGGAGTCGCGGTTTTCTACCCGGTCGTACTGATAGCTGTCACTCACTGTACCGATGGATTCATTGTAGAGACTGGGCAGGCCGGTGGCCTCTTTCAGCTCTTCGGTGAACTCGTGGATGGCCTTGAGGTGATCGGCGGTGGCAGGAACCTCAGTTTTTGAGGTTTTCAGGAACTTCTGGTAGCCGCGGTCGATGAGCTTTGAGATTTCTCCGCTCACCAAGTAGCCAGGGCTGGCGAAAACCTTGGCGGCGCCGGTCTTGGGCTCTTTCTCGATGGCAGCCGAGACGCTGTTCTTCTTTAAGAAAACACGATTCGTCGTGCCCGCGGGTTCCAGCACATCGAAGCCGTGATCGCGCAGCCATGCGACTGCATCTTCAAATTTGTGGGCTTCATAATTCTTTACCATAACTTTTTACTTTACCAACGATGAATTCAGATTTTGATTCCAAGGCGTAGATTGGAACTCGCTCGGCCCGCTCACGTTGCCTGTTCCACCTTGCTTGGCTAAACTGAAGGCTGGGCTGCGGACTAGACTTTCGCACAGATCGTGCGTTTTCCGCAAATCTGATTTGTCT
>QIAW01000618.1 GCA_003225655.1 Acidobacteriota bacterium | reverse complement strand
TCTACGCGCTTATGTTCGTAGGTCAGCATGCCATTGGCGCCGAAGATGACATGCCAGCCGATCAGCACGGTGAGCACACCAATGCTCAGGGTCGCCGCCTTGCGGCGGCGGGGGTAGAGCCATTCGCGGGTTGCGTCGATAAGTTCCAAAGTCGAAGCGTCGTCCCTTCGGGACTCTGATCGTTTTCTATACATACCCAACGCTGAAGCGCTGGGCTATACTACGTTGCCCCTTCTGGGGCTAGCGTTAGCGAAACAAGCCTTCTGCCTTCTTATGCAGAAAGCAGCAAAAATGCTCGAAGCCGTCCCAGTCAAGTCAAAAGCCTCTGCCACCGGGGCTGAAGCCCGCATCTCTTAACAACTTACGGCACGAGTAAACTCGTGCCCTGATACACGTCTGTTCGCCCGAACTGTTCTCTTCTTGCACGAAGTGTACCCATTGCAGTCAGTCCTACTGCAAAACCCAATCCTTGGCGGCGATGCTGAGCTTCTTTAAATCTGTTTCTGACCGTGCTTCGCTGTACACCCGCACCACAGGTTCGGTTCCTGAAACCCGGTAGCACACCCAGGAGCCATCCTCGAACAGTAGCTTGAGGCCGTCGGTGCGCACTACTTCGGCGACTTTTCTGCCGCTGAACTCGCGCGGCTCCTCCCGTAACTTCTTAGTTAACTTTGCTTTTACATCCTCCGTCAAGCGGAAGTTCTCGCGCAGCGGGTAAAAGGAACCAACTTTGACAAATAGCTGCTGTAGTTGCTCGCCGAGTGTGGCGGGTTGTCCGGCAAGCGATCGTGTGGCCAGCATCTCGCAGCAAAGCAGGCCGGCCAGCACGCCATCCTTTTCCGGAACATGATGCCGGATGGAAAGCCCCGCGCTCTCTTCACCGCCAATGGCGATTTTGTCTTCTTTGATCAGCTCGCCGATATACTTGAACCCCACCGGCGTCTCATAGAGCTGGATGCAGTAATGCCGCGCCAGGGCATTGACCAGGTTCGTTGTCACCACCGACTTGGCAACGCCATTCTTCCATCCCCGGCTTTCGATCAGATATTCAAAGAGCAGCGCCAGAACGTAATTCGGCGAGATGAAGGTCCCATCCGCGTCAACGATGCCGAAGCGGTCAGCGTCGCCGTCGGTGGCAATGCCGATGTGCGCGTTGTTCGATTTCATTGCCTTGCGCAGGTCGCTGAGCAAATGGTCGTCGGGTTCGGGAGCATGTCCGCCGAAGAGCACATCACGGCAATCATGGACTGTCACAACATCGATGCCGGCTTCCTGTAGCAGTACATCAGAATATCCGCGCGCCGCTCCCCAGAGCGGGTCGAAGGCAATCTTGAGCTTTGCCTTTTTGATTGCATTCAGGTCCAGGATCTCTTTCAGACGCGCCAGGTAGCCGGTTTTCACGTCAATACTATCCGGCTTGGCCCCGGCGCCGGCCGCGGCCGCCGGAAGCCCATCGAGCCGGGCGATCTCAGCCTCGATCTTCTTTGTCACCTCGGGCAGAGCGGGAGCGCCGTCAGGAGTCGAAAATTTAATGCCGTTGTACTCCGGTGGATTGTGCGAAGCGGTGAAATTGATGGCCCCATCCGATTGAACGCGAGTCACTTCATAGGCGATGGCCGGCGTGGGCGCCGATTCAGAGATGACGAGAGGAACAATATCATGGGCAGAAAGAATTCCCCCAGCCAGTTCGACAAACGTCTCTCCCAGGAATCGGGGGTCGCGTCCGATGATGATGCGATGCTTCTCTTTTCTCGGACTTTGGGAGCTCACATAATGGGCGATTCCGTGCACCGCGCGCCGCACGTTGGCAAAGGTAAACTCTTCGGCCATGACCGCGCGCCATCCCGATGTTCCGAACTTGATTTGCGTCATGAATTAAGAATAACCTCCCGGAGATTGTATGATTCAAAACAGCTTCAGAATGATACATGGATGCTTGGTTGTTTTTTGATCTCAGAAACTGCGGGAGTTCCTTATGACAGACAACGCGAGCGACAAGAAGATAGTTTTCACCACCAGCGGAACAAAGGAAGAAGCCGAAGACATCGCCTGGGCCCTGGTGGAACGCAAGCTGGCGGCCTGCGTCAACATTGTTGCCTTGACCTCCATCTTCCGCTGGAAAAACGAAATTGAGAGCAGCCCGGAGTTCCTGCTGATCATCAAGACCACCGCAGCCGCTTTCGAGCGCGTGCGCGACGCGATCAAGGAACTTAACAGCTATGAGATGCCTGAATGCATCCAGCTCCCAATCGAGGCCGGCAGCGAAGTTTATTTAAAGTGGATTGCCGAATCGGTGGAATAAGTAGCGCCGGCGTCCCGCCGGCTGTCGTGTGGGCATTTTGCCCACACGTTTACGGAAAGGTGTTGTCGAGCCTTTATATATCACGAAACTTTTCCCGTACTTCTGCGTCTCATCCAAGAGATAATGGTAGAAATGGCCGTTGCAATCCACTTTTACCGCGCTACCGTACTGTATTAGGCAAACAACTGACTTTAAGGTCTCTATGCTGATTAAAAAGCCTTCTGATATTCCCTACTCTGAAGTAACGCCCAAGTCGCTATACATGAACCGGCGCAAGTTTCTCGCCACTGCTGCTGCCGCAGGAGCGGGTCTGGCGGGAGCAGCCATTTGGGAAGCCTCGCGGCCATCCGCTCCAGTTCTGGCTGCGACGAAATACGACAACCTGGTGAAGAGCCCGTTCAGCACCACGGAAAAAATCACGCCCATGAATGACGTGACCCACTACAACAACTTCTACGAGTTTGGGACTTCCAAAGACGATCCGGCCAAGAATGCGCAGAATTTCAAGACCAGTCCCTCAAGAAAAAGCGTGTCTTCCAGGTTGAAGAGATCGCCAAGATGGCTGCATTGGAAGAACGAATCTACCGTCATCGTTGCGTAGAAGGGTGGTCCATCGTGGTGCCCTGGCTGGGGTTCCCATTGAACACACTGATTAAGCAGGTCGAGCCAACGCCCAAGGCGAAGTATGTGGCCTTTGAAACCCTTTACGATCCCAAGCAAATGCCCGGACAGCGCGGTGGCTTGTTCGGCGGCGCCGGACTCGATTGGCCCTACGTGGAGGGTCTGCGCATGGATGAAGCCATGCACCCGCTGGCAATTCTATGTTTTGGCATGTACGGCGAATCACTTCCCAACCAGGATGGCGCGCCCATTCGCATGGTGATCCCCTGGAAGTATGGCTTCAAGAGCATCAAGTCCATCGTGAAAATCAAATTCGTGGATAGCCAGCCGCCGACGAGCTGGAACAAAGAAACTCCAAACGAATATGGCTTCTACTCCAATGTGAATCCGACGGTGGACCATCCGCGCTGGAGCCAGGCCACCGAGCGCCGCCTGGGCGAATTTTTGAAGCGCAAGACCCTCATGTTCAACGGCTATGCCGACCAGGTCTCAAGTCTCTACACCGGCATGGACCTGCGTAAGAATTACTAGAGCTGGTTTCATAAATAGGCTTTGAAAGGGCACGGCTTCAAGCCGTGCCGTTAAAGGCCTTCAGAAATGCGGGCTTTAGCCCCTGAGGTTTTCAAAATTCGCCGCCTCGGGGATTTATGAAACCAGCTCTAAACACATTTCTTGTCATGCCGAGAACCTTTTCACCTTCGATGAAATGGCTCAAGCCGCCGATCTTTCTCCTGTGCTTGCGGCCTGTAGTGGTTCTGCTGTTGCAGGCGTTTCACGAACAGTTGGGCGTGGATTCCCTGCTGAATCGCCTTCATCTTCAACAGGACTTGGGCGCAAACCCCATTGAAAAAGTTACGCACACAACCGGCGACTGGATCCTCATCTTTCTGTGCATCACCCTCGCCATAACCCCCTTGCGCCGGATTTTGAGCCAGCCCTGGCTCATAAAATTCCGCCGCATGTTTGGCCTGTTTGCATTCTTTTATGCATGCCTGCACTTTCTGACCTATATCTGGCTCGACCAGTTTTTTGCCTGGTCGAGCATCGTCAAAGATGTGGCCAAGCGCCCCTTCATTACCGCCGGTT
>QIAW01000617.1 GCA_003225655.1 Acidobacteriota bacterium | reverse complement strand
TTGTTATCGTCCTTGGCGGAGATGGCACGCTGCTGGCGGCAGCCCGTGCTGTGGCCCATGCGCAGATCCCCATCTTGGCTGTCAATCTTGGCTCTCTCGGATTTCTGACCGAGGTTGCCCTGGGAGAACTCTATCCCACTCTGGAAGCTGTCCACGAAAACCGCTGCGGCACGGAGCGGCGTGCGATGTTGCACTGCCAGCTCGTGCGCGCGGGCAAATGCGTGGCCGAATATAGCGCCCTGAACGACGTGGTCGCGGGCAAGGGTACGATTGCCCGCATGGCCGATTTCGACCTGTTTCTGAATGGGGTCCTCATCTGCAATTACAAAGCGGATGGACTGATTCTTGCAACACCGACCGGTTCCACCGCCTACTCGCTGGCTTCTGGTGGGCCGATCCTCGTTCCCAACGTGGATGCATTTGTGATCACTCCGGTGTCTCCGCATTCACTGACCAATCGCCCTCTGGTCGTGCACGACAGCGCCCAATTTGAAATCCGGGTCAAGACCACTCCCGAGGAATCCTATTTAACCGTAGACGGACAAGTCGGCACTCCGCTGTGCGCCGGCGACCGCGTGATTTGCAAGAAATCGAGTGACCATGTGATTTTGCTGCGTCTGAAAGACAGGAACTTCTTTGACGTGCTGCGCACCAAGCTCAAGTGGGGAGAACGCTAAAAAAATGTGGCCCCAAGTGAAGAAAATGCAACTATTTGTTTATTGTTGTGTGCTTATGTTTTCTACTGGCATCGAATCGCAGACCCCTGCCGCCGCTACCTTGATTATTACCAACGCGAGAGTTTGGACCGTTGATAAGCAGCATCCCACGGCCGAAGCTGTGGCCGTTATCGGCGACCGCATTGTTGCCGTGGGCAGCAGCGCAGAAGTTGACCACTGGCGTGGGCCGCAAACAAAAATTCTCGACGCGGCCGGTAAGTTGCTGCTCCCTGGATTCAACGACGCCCACGTACATTTCGTCAAAGGAGGCGCCCAGCTCGACCAGGTGCAATTGACTGACGCCACCTCGGAGCAGGAATTCGTAAAGCGCATCGCCGCGCAGGTGAAGAAGACAAGGAAGGGCGAGTGGATACTAGGCGGGGATTGGGATGAAACGCGATGGAAGCCCGCCCAGTTTCCCAGCAAAGACGCAATCGATCCCGTTAGCCCCGATACACCAGTTTTCATAAGCCGTCATGACGGACACATGGCGCTGGCCAACTCCATGGCCATGAAGCTGGCTGGGGTCGCTGCCAAGACGCCCGATATTCCCGGTGGCGTGATTATGCGCGATACCCAAGGCAATCCGACCGGCATCTTCAAAGACGCCGCCCAGCAATACATCCGCAAAGCCATACCCCCCATGACGCACGAGCAGCGCCTTCGTGCCATCAAGCGCGCTCTGGATTATGCCGCCTCCATCGGTGTGACCAGTGTGCAGCACATGAACCCCGAGTATGAAGACATTGCCGCCTATTCCGAACTGGCAGAACGCGGCGAGCTGACCACGCGCATCTATGCGGCCCCGCTGGAGACTGGCTGGGAAGACTTTGCCAAGATCGGTCTACGTCACGCCTGGGTCGAAGACCGCATACATGTTTGAGGGCTTTGACGATGATCCTAAGAACCACGGCATCCTCTCCGAAGAGATGCACCCTGTGGAAGACATGCGCGACCGCCTGACCAAAGCCGATGCCGCCGGCCTACAGATTTGTACGCATGCCATCGGCGACCAGGCCATTTCCATCGTGCTGGATATTTATGGCCAGATTGCCAAAGCAAATGGCGATCGGGACCGCCGTTTTCGCATCGAGCATGCACAGCACATGGCGGCAAAAGACTTTGATCGTTTTGCGAAGTTGAAGGTTATCGCATCGGTGCAGCCCTTCCAGGCGATTGATGACGCCCGCTGGGCCACCCCGCGCGTTGGCCGTGACCGCGCCAGCCGCACTCATGCCTACCGCACCTTCCTCGATCACGGTGTCCGCATAGCATTCGGAACAGATTGGGATGTCGTGCCGCTCGATCCCGTGCTTACCGTTTACGCTGCTGTAACGCGCGTCCCGCTCGATGGCAGCAGTCCCGAGGGATGGTTCCCGGAGCAGAGACTCACGGTCTCTGAAGCCGTGGAGGCTTATACCATGGGCTCAGCATTCGCGGAATTCCAGGAAAAAGAGAAAGGCTCCATCACGCCGGGTAAACTGGCAGACATGGTCATCCTCAGCGATGATATCTTCAAGATTCGCCCCGAGCTCATCCGCAACGTGAAGGTTGAAACCACAATCGTCGGCGGCAAAATTATCTACGGCGGCCCGCCAGTGCCGTAGGGTGTGCCTGAAGCCTTTCCATCTCCATATTCTTTCTAATCGCCAAGTCTGCACCCATGCTGCACGACTGAGTCAGAGTCAATATGGTTTTTTGGAATTTGACTGTTACAATCGTTAGGTATCAAGCACAACTACTCAATGAATTTCTTGAAATACATGCATTTTCCCGATAGAGAAGCCGCACGCGCTTATTGAAGGCCGCGACTGTTGGTTGCCATCAGTTCCCTGTATGGATTGCAAAGATCAGACTAAGGCGGCGCTCATTATCAGTCATCCAGGACATGAACTGCGCGTTCATCATTGGATGGAAACAAGCAAGCCCCTGGTGCTGGTGCTGACCGATGGCTCAGGTTCAGTAAACCGTCCAAGGCTTTCTTCGACCATTACGGTACTCAAGAATACTGGGGCAAGGTCTGCAGGAGTTTTCGGCCGTTTTTCTGACAACGAAATGTACGAAGCATTGATCAGAAAGAATATGCCTCTCTTGTGCGGGCTTCTTCACGAAGTTGTTTCTATTCTGGAACAGGAGCAAATCACCCTGGTCGTGGGCGATGCTCTGGAATACTACAATCCTTCGCACGATCTTTGCCGGTATATAACGGGCGCGGCGGTTGAAATTGTTCAGCGGAGAACCGGGCTTGCCATACGCAATTTCGATTTTTCTCTGGTTGACCGTCCCGATGCTTGTCCGCCTGAGTTGCGCGAGCGTGCATTGTGGATTTCGCTCGATGAATCCGGGTGGGAAAGAAAGCTGGCAGCGTCCCGCGGCTATCCCGAGCTCGCCGGCGAAGTTGAGGCGACGCTTCGCGCCTATGGTGAAGACATTTTTCGGAAAGAGTGCCTTCGGCCCGTTGCTAACAATGCCGGCATTGTAAATCCGCCGAGCGAACAACCTTTTTACGAGCGGCACGGCGAAAAAAGGGTACGGGACGGGGTCTATTTGCAGGTGATCCGCTACTGCAATCACATGCAGCCCATTGCCGAGGCTCTTTGGGAGCACGCTTTGAGAACAGCATGAAGCCGCTCTGCGTTCTGATCACAAACCTTGCGATGTAGAGCCGAAGCGGAACTGAACCGGATATTATGCTGAAGAACGTGCCAGGCTGAAGAAGCAGTCCTGCTTCCAATGGCCGTGGCGAAAATGGTAGTTTGGTTCGGCTGTAAACATTCCAGAAGAATCCATGGGAGCATCATCTATTATGTGCCGGCGCAACTTTTTCTGCTCTTTGGTCCTGGCTGTGGGTCTGATATTGTGCATCTCAGGTTGTGCCACGACTTCAACCACGGCGCATAAGGCCGTTGCGGCAACCAGCTCAGTTAATGCCTGGCCGATGCTCGGGATGTTCGGTCAGTTCACTACGTCCGATGTTCCTGTCAAAGGGCCTGCTGAAGCTGATCCCATTCCTCACAGTTGGCCCGATCCTACCGGAGACCCGAAGCTGCCTGGCAATGGCATCGCCCAGCATCCCATGCTGTATGCCGGCGAAGGCTACAACACGCTCTTTCTGGTGAACCAGGGCAAGGTCATCTGGACATACTCAACCGGGAAGGGCGGCGAGATTGACGATGTGTGGCTGCTCACCAACGGCCGCATTTTGTTTGCGCGCCAGTTCCATGTCGAAGAGGTCACGCCGAAAAAAGAGCTAGTCTGGCACTACGATCCCCCGCAGGGTACCGAAGTCCATAGCTGCCAGCCCATTGGACTCGACAAGGTCCTGCTGGTACAGAATGGATTGCCGCCCAAGTTGATGATCATTAACACGAGGACCGGAGCAGTTGAAGTAGAACATGAGCTTCCGGCAGAGAGTCTCACCGATCAGAAGACAGTGCACCCGCAGTTTCGGCGCATCCGTATGACCGCCAACGGCACCTACTTGCTTCCGTTCCTCAAGATGCACCAGGTGGTGGAGTACGACAAAGATTTCAATCCTATCTGGCGCTACGACATTCCCACTCCGTGGGCTGCAATCCGCCTGCATAACGGCAATACCCTCATCACCGACGAGCACGATAAGCTGGTGCGCGAAGTCAGCCCCAAGGGCGAGACCGTGTGGGAGTTCAGCCAGGCCGACCTGCCACCCAACATTGTCTTCCATAATCTCCAGACCGCCGACCGCCTGGCCAACGGCAATACCGTCATCTTCAGCTCGACTGGCGGTAGCAAGAAGGAAGACCGGCCCAACATCATTCAGCTTGTAGAAGTTACGCCGGACAAAAAACTGGTGTGGGTGCTGCAAGACTGGAAGAACCTGGGCCCGGCGACCACAGCGCAGTTTCTCGACCAGCCGGGCGTTCCGGAGGCTCCAGGCGACCTGCAGCATTAGCGGTTAGAGCCTCAGCTTAAGTTTTTCTGTGGCATCAACCCGTCGACGGAATCTCCGATGAAGACTGCGGTTCCGCCAGCGGCAAATCGGCTTCCTGATCGCTAGTCTGATGGGTTACCCCCACCCCCCTTGCTGCTAGGGGTGAAG
>QIAW01000113.1:293-2628 GCA_003225655.1 Acidobacteriota bacterium | reverse complement strand
CCTGCCCTGAGCGACCCGGCGATGGCGGGGAGCCGATTGGGGCTCGTCCGCGCGGTGGAAGCAGGCGGCCTTCAGGCCGCTGAATCAGATCGCCAACAATACAGCTTTAGCCGCGGGCATTCCGGCCGAATCAGCGGCGATCGAAGATTTGCCGGAAGCCGACGTTCACCACGTCCTCGAAATTCGGCGTGCCCGGCGGCAGCAGGGCGAAATTCTGAAAATCTGTATCGAAGCTGAAGTTGCGAATGGGCGCCTTATAAACAGTGTTGCAGCACTTAAAGACGCCGGTGGCGTAGTTGGAGTAGTAAAGGCTCACCAGAGAACCGCGATAGCCGAGAGTTTGTCCCGTCCAGTTCTCCAGCAGGCGCAGGAAATTCTGTAGTCCGCCATCTGTCCCGAAATCACTCGCAGGGGTTCCCGACACCGCTGCCCAGGGAAAATTCATGTTCTTGCCAGCCAAAATCGCCACCCGGAAGTTGCCGCTGGCAGCCGGGCGTCCAGCAGCACTCACCGGGTTGGCGAAGCTGTTGTCGTCTGTCCAGGCGTTAGATAGCAATGTCACAGCATCGGCGATGATCGCTGCGGAGCCGTGTGGATCGCCAACCCCCACATCATTAGCGTTGAAATTGCCGCTGACGTAAACCGGATTTTCGCTGGCCAAAGTGAACGCCTGGGTATTATTCGGATCGGGGCTGGCCGTTTTCCGCAGCGGCAAGTTTCCTAACGTTCCGTTGATGAGACGTACGCCATGACGGGCTCCTGAAACCCAATTTTTGCGCGTGGCTGCGCAGCCGCTGGCGCCGCCAGACAAAGTTCCGACCTTCTCGTCCGGCGTGATGGCGCCTCCGCCGGTGCTAAAGCCTAGGCCCAGATTGGTCCCACCATATGTCTGCAACAAGCCATCCCCACTCACGTCTTCGCCAGGCTCAGGTGTGGGGATCGCGGCGCTGTTGGGCTTCCCGTTCGGATCACCTTCATTGATTACGTCCTCGAATCCGTATTCGCCCACCTTGATTCCCAGGGGCGTGCCGTTGGCTGGACCAGTTGGGGAGAGCATGCCACGGCGGTCTGAGAAATAGAGCAGATACCCGCCATTTGGATCTTCTTTGACGTTGGGATGCCCTTGCAGCCAGGCTTGCAGATTCTTTACGTCAATCTCAACGAGGTTGAACACTCCGCCTACGCGGCAGAAGCTCGTGGTATTGGTTGTCCATATGGAACCGCTGTCCCGCAGGTTGCCTTCGCGCGTGTCGTAAATGTTGATGGGATACCAATTGTAGGAATTGTTACAGAGTGCGCAGTTCCGAGACTCCTGAAAAAGCAAAATGGCCGCAGGATTGACGCTGTTGGTCGGCATAACAGCATGTTCGGAATCAATGATCTGAGCCGGACGCGAGAATCCAAGTGCCAGCCACTGATCGGTCACGCCAACCCAATTGCCGCCATTATCCAGATATTCCACGCGCAGCCAGCCATCCACGATGGGTGGCGGGTTGAGCGCGGGATAAGCCGGATTAGGCGGCACCAATGACTGCTCGCTCCAGTCCTTATCTCGGTCACTAGGAGAGCCGTTCCTGGTCTCTTGGCCCATCAGAGGCCCGAGCCGGATGTTCTCTGGATCATTCGCGCCACTCGGCAGCTCGCTCGGATCGTCGCTCAGCAGCACCCGGATCTGCGCTTTGCTGAACAAGCGGGATTGTGCCAAGGCGGCAGAGTCGGTTGGCTGAGGACGGCGGATGATCTCGATCGGTCCAGGCGGTTGCGGTGCGGGTGGAGGCGGAACGTTTATTTTTACAAACGGCAGATGCAGCGGCGATGCGCCAGTTAATCCATTCAGCACCATGCCGTTGTAAACCGAGCGGGAAAGCGAGCTCCAGTTGGCGTTGGCCGCGCCGCCGGCGGTAGGAATTCCCGGCGGTTGCAAGGTGCCATTGATGGAACTGCCTTCATCGGGATTGTTATACGAAAGCGCGCGGCAGGTAGCAGGAGCCGCATTGCCCGGCACAAAGGCATCGCAGCCGCCTGTGCCGGTTGGCAGATAAACTGCGCCGGTGTGGCCGCTGGCGGTAACCGCTCGGCCATTGGCCAGCGTGTCTCGCACCACATCATTAACCGCGCGAACTGGACCCGTGAACCATAAGTTCTTGGCTGCGCCCGCCGCTAGAAATAAGTTGCCGTTAGTGTGCACACGGCCGTCGAATTTGAAATCGCTGCCGGCAAAGTAACTGAGGTCGCTCTGGGAGAGAACTCCAAACTGAAATACCGGGATGAGCGCCACTTCCACGTTGCGCTCCATCTTCACTTGCTCGCCGCCGGGGCGATCGGCGCTGGCCCG
>QIAW01000113.1:0-246 GCA_003225655.1 Acidobacteriota bacterium | reverse complement strand
CACGCCATTGGGCGCCAGCGGCACAATGATCTCGTAATCCGAAAAAGTTGTCCCATTCATGCTGTAAGGATCAGGCGCGTTAGAGCAACCGGTGTTGGGCGCGCATGCCACCGATTGGATCTGCGCCGCCGTGGGCGAGGGCTGCGGTGGGCTCAAGAAGAAGTCGCCCAGATCGGACATCATTTTTTCCATGCCCGCCTCGGCGCCGTAATAGGCCAGTCCATTGCCCTGATCGTTGCCTTGCAG
>QIAW01000112.1 GCA_003225655.1 Acidobacteriota bacterium | reverse complement strand
GGCAGGGGAATGGCACTATAAAGTGATGACAGTAACAGTGGAAGGCGGAGGCAGGGTGAATCTGCTGAACCAGGCTGAGCAGAAACTTCCGGACCAGTTAGAGGTGCCGCCAGATTCTTCGCTGCCAGAGCCGAGCTCCAACTGACAGCTCCTCGTATTATCCTCGTATTAAAACGAAAGGCCGCTTTCTTCAGCGACCTTTTTCATTTCCAGGTTTTTGTTTCCCGATCAGATTGAATGCTCAACTCACATCAGTGAATCACGGGCGGATTGTATTGCGCCTGCGATCCCGGCGCCGGCGTCTGGAAAGCATTGATGGGCTCGCCACGATGGATGGCAATGACAGCCACAGAAAGTGCTCCGATGAGAGCTATCCCCATCCACACGAGCACACGCAGGATCAATTTCATCAAGAGGACTCTCGATGGGAAGAAATGTTCTGCCCTATTCTAAAGCAGTTTGCCAGTACTCAGTACTCAGTTGAAGTGGTACCAGCAGTTGGAATTTAGGCTCTTATTGATGCCTGTATAAATTACGTCTTAATTGCGCCGCTTGCGGAGCTCCAGTGGCGGGCATCTGCGCACTGGAAGCTGCCGGGGGCTGCGTTGTGCTTGCCTGGCCAGCGTTCTCGCCCGTGGACGGCGGATTGGAAGTTTGCGGATTGGAAGCAGCAGGCGGCTGAGTAGCCTGGCCTGTGTTCTCTCCTGCCGTGCTCTGTCCTGAAGTTTGGAACTGGCCATTGGTCCTGACCGCGTCAT
The DNA here is from genome assembly GCA_003225655.1 of Acidobacteriota bacterium. Classification (GTDB taxonomy): domain Bacteria; phylum Acidobacteriota; class Terriglobia; order Terriglobales; family Acidobacteriaceae; genus QIAW01. The sequence continues at coordinate 2,919 of QIAW01000112.1, read as the reverse complement.
CGTCGGTCATAATCGCAAAATAGTACAGCGTCCCGGGTTCGAGGTTCGACAAGGTCACAGCATGGTTCCTGGTGCCGCCCTTCAGCCATTGCTTCTGGTTCAAGTCCGCTTTCTTGTTTGTCTTCCATTGAATTGTCGCGCTCGTATCTTGCGGAGCGACGTCAGGCCCCTTGGTAATCGTCACTTCGCCTGAAGGCTTGCCGGCATCCTTGTCATGCCCCTTCTGTGCTGCTTTTGCCTGCTCCGCCTGTTGCTGCTTCTGATCTTGTTTATCTTCTGCGTCCTGGGCAAACGTCCAGCCGGCAAGTGCCATTGCCGTAAGCAAGATTGCCAATCCTCTCTTCATAACCATTTCTCCCACGCTGGTCTGATGACGAAGTAATACTTAAGCGCTTGCTAAAAGTGGATGCAGTTTGCATGTCGAAGGAAGCCTACCTTTACTTGGCGGAATTCTGTCTGCCCGGTGGAGCCATTCTTGCCGACTGCGAAGGCTACCTGCTTTCTTAGAAGCCAAGAGCCAAAAGCTGCCAAGTCGCTGCTGAGGCTGCGGGAAAGTTTTTTCTATGGCTCCGCTTCGCTACGCGCGTGCCTGCGGCAGCAAGGAATTGTTATTTTTCAGCAACTTACGGCACGAGTAAACTCGTGCCCTGATACACGTCTTCACACACGAGTACTTTTTCCGCAGACTCTAGTGCTGCTTCGAAGCGACCCCCTGAGAACTGAGAACTGAGAACCGAGAACTGCTTTAGAATAGGGCAGAACATTTCTTCCCATCGGGAGTCCTCTTTGATGAAATTGATCCTGCGTGTGCTCTTCAATGCTATGTGGCTGGTTTTGGCGGCTGTGTGCAGCTACGCCCTGGGTTACAGGTTTTACAGCAAGTTTATTGCGGCCAAAGTCCTGGCGCTCGATTCCCGCCGCGCCACCCCTGCCGAGCGCCTCGAGAACGGCCGCGATTTTGTGCCCACCAACAAGTGGGTCGTCTTCGGACATCACTTCGCCGCCATCGCCGGTCCCGGGCCGCTCGTAGGGCCGGTGCTGGCCGCCCAGTTTGGCTATTTGCCGGGGACAATCTGGATTCTGGTCGGCGCTGTCCTGGGAGGATGCGTCCAGGATTTTGTGATCTTGCTCTTTTCCGTCCGCCGCGATGGCAAGTCGCTCTCCCAGATGGCCAAAGAGGAAATCGGACCGCTCGGGGGCTTCGTTGCCTTCGTCGCTGTGATCAGCATTATTGTGATTCTGCTGGGTGTTGTGGCCCTGGTCGTGGTCAATGCACTCAGGTCCAGTCCCTGGGGCACGTTCACCATCGCCATGACCATTCCTATTGCGCTGTTGATGGGCATCTATCTGAAGTATCTGCGGCCCGGCAAGGTTTTAGAAACCTCGGTGATCGGTTTTGTGCTGGTGATGGCGGCGGTGGTGGCAGGACAATGGGTCTCTCACACGCCCAGCCTTGCCCACGTCTTCACCTTGAGCGCCTACTCGCTTTCCGCTCTCATTATCATTTACGGCTTCGCCGCCTCCGTTGTACCTGTCTGGCTGCTGCTGACGCCGCGCGACTACCTGAGCACGTTTGTGAAGCTGGGTGTAATCCTCATTCTTGCCATTGGCATTATTGCCATTCGGCCCACGCTGCACATGCCCTCGCTCACTCGCTTTATTGACGGAAGCGGTCCTGTGTTCGCCGGAACGATCTTCCCGTTTGCGTTCATCACCATTGCCTGTGGAGCCATCAGCGGCTTTCATTCTCTGATCTCCAGCGGCACCACTCCGAAGATGATTACGCGCGAGACGGAAACCCGCATGGTCGGCTACGGAGCCATGATGGCCGAATCGTTTGTCGCGGTCATGGCCATGATCGCCGCCTGCACTATGATGCCCGGCCAATATTTCGCCATCAATAGCCCCGCAGGAATCGTGGGCGCGAGCCCGGAAGCTGCAACTGCCACGATTACATCGTGGGGATTTCCGAGATTTCGGCCGCAGATATGGCTGCTCTCGCCAAAGCTGTAGGCGAACAGACACTCTTTAACCGCACCGGTGGCGCTCCGGCATTTGCCGTCGGCATGGCACACATCTTCTCTCACACCCTGGGCGGCGAAGCCCTGATGGCCATCTGGTATCACTTTGCCATCATGTTTGAAGCGCTATTTATCTTGACCATCCTCGACGCCGGCTCCCGCGTTGGCCGTTTCATGCTGCAGGAGGCCCTCGGCCACATCTGGAAGCCGCTGGGCCGCACCAGTTGGTATCCCAGCATCCTGGCCACCAGCGCCCTGATTGTCGGCTCCTGGGGATATTTTCTTCTGCAGGGAGTTCACGATCCGCTCGGCGGAATCAATTCGCTCTGGCCTCTGTTCGGCATCGCCAACCAGTTGCTGGCTATTGTTGCCTTCTGTGTGGCTACCACCATCATCATCAAATTGAATAAAGCGCGCTTCGCCTTTGCCACTGTTGTGCCTCTTGGCTGGCTGGTTGCCGTTACCTTTACCGCTTCGTATTACAAGATACTCAGTCCTAATCCGCGCATCGGTTTTCTCTCTCATGCGCAGACGCTGCTGCGCGAACTGAACAGCGCAGCACCAGTCCCCACAGCGGCGCGCGCCCATGAACTCGCACAGTTGATCTTCAATGACCGCCTCGACGCTGCGGTCACAGCAATTCTTGTCTTCCTGGTCGCGCTCACGGTCGCCGATTCGGCTTGGCAGTGGTCCCGCGTGCTCTCAGGACGCAAAGCCGCGGAGGTAAAAGAAGCGCCCTTCGTGCCCACCCAACTCGACGCTTCCCAGGAATTGCCGCGGGAGGCAGTATTATGAGACAGCAAATTCAGCGCGCCGGGCGGCTATTCATGGCGGCTCTTCGTGAGATTTTTGATGAGAACGCCTATGCCCGTTTTCTGGCCAGGGAAGGCATGGTTTC
>QIAW01000111.1:2689-4138 GCA_003225655.1 Acidobacteriota bacterium | reverse complement strand
CGGGTTGACGGCCACGGCCCTGGGACCGGCCCCGGCGTTGACCGTGGTGGTGGTGTTGGTGGCCTCGTCGATCACGGTCACGTTGGCGCTGCCTTGATTGGCCACGTATATCTTGTTGGTCACCGGGTTGACGGCCACGGCAGCGGGATTGGTTCCGGTGTTGACCGTGGTAGTGGTGTTGGTGGCCCCGTTGATCACGGTCACGTTGTTGCTGTTGAAATTGGCCACGTAGATCGTGTTAGTTACCGGGTTGACGGCCACGGCAATGGGAAAGGTTCCGGCGTTGACTGTGGCGGTAGTGTTGGTGGCCCCGTCGATCACGGTCACGTTGTTGCTGTTCGCATTAGCCACGTAGATCTTGTTGGTTACCGGGTTCAAGGCCACGGCACGGGAAGCAGCTCCCGCAGCCACGGTCGCCGTTACTCGCTGGCCCAGAACAGGCTTCATGAATAGTAACGACAGCAAAACCAGGAGAGCAGTGCTCCGCCAGCTCTTCATCAATATTCCTCGAGTCTCATGTTGTATTGTCATAACTCTCCTAAAATGCTCCCGTGACTCCATGGTTTCGCGCTCTTAACATTCGGCTGCTGCTGGACCGCGAGAACCACGGTGCCGCCGTGACTCAACGGGCCGGTGAAGAAGATGGAGACCATCATTCCCAGCAAGTAAGCGAGGCCGGCCTTCCCCGATCTTTCTGGGCGGCCTCGCCATCCTCCCGGCGGCCGGCATGATCCCCAGTGGTCATGCGCAAGCAGCCGGGCCAACGTCTGGTGCTGAACTTGATTAAGGTTTTTGGCCTTCACTTAGTAACGCCGGAAATCGCCCGGAAATCCCTCAAAGATTGTGAAAAAACTTGGGGTTAAGGCGGGGATAAAAGGTAGAATCTAGTGAAAATGGACCAGGGTGCACAGGCCACGCCCAACGAGGTGACGCGCCTCCTCATTGAATGGGAACATGGCAATAAGGCCGCACTGGACCAGTTGATGCCGTTGGTGTACGACGAACTGCGTCGTCTGGCCGCCCACTATCTGCAGCAGGAACGATCAGGCCATACTCTTCAACCTACCGCATTGGTCAACGAGGCTTATCTGCGGCTGGTGGACCAGCGCAACGTAGACTGGCGAAATCGCGCTCAGTTTTTCGGGTTGGCTGCTCAGATGATGCGCCGCATCCTGGTGAACCACGCCGAAGCGCGCAAGGCCGCCAAGCGAGGTGGAGACGCGGAAAGGCTTCCTCTCGACGACTCGCTCTGCCTCTCTCGCGAAAATGACGTGGACATTTTGGCCTTGCATGACGCTCTCAACCGATTGGCGGGCTTTGATGAACAGAAGAGCAAGGTCGTAGAACTGCGATTCTTCGGTGGCTTGACCATGGACGAAGTGGCTGAGTTTATTGGCAAATCCACCGCCACCACAGAACGGGAATGGAGTTTGGCCCGGGCCTGGCTCT
>QIAW01000111.1:0-2682 GCA_003225655.1 Acidobacteriota bacterium | reverse complement strand
CACAGAATGGGCAAAAGATAAATGAGCTTTTCTTCACCGCCCGCGATCTTGAGCCCGGCGCCAGAGAGGTGTTCCAGTCGGAAAGCTGCTCCGGCAACGAAGAGCTGCGCAAGGAAGTTGAGTCTCTTGTTGCTGCACACTTGCGGGCGAACAGCTTCATCGCCGCATCTGCCTTTGCCGACGGCGCGCGCCTGCTCGCCGCTGAAGATGCGAATTCCTGCGTAGGGCGCGCGGTTGGCCCCTACAAGCTGGTGCGCCAGATCGGTTCCGGCGGCATGGGCGCAGTGTATCTGGCCGAGCGAGACGACGATCAATACCACAAGCAGGTTGCTATCAAGCTGGTGCGCATCGGCCTCGATGCCGAGCTCATGGTCCGCCGCTTTCGCAGCGAACGCCAGATCCTGGCATTACTCGAGCATCCCCATGTTGCACGCTTGCTCGATGGCGGAGTCACTGCCGACGGCCAGCCCTACATTGTGTTGGAGTACATTGAGGGGGCGCGCATCACCGACTATTGCCGGACCCAGGAACTGAATATTTCCCAGCGGCTGCTGCTCTTTCGGCAGATCTGTTCTGCCGTGCACTACGCGCACCAGCATCTGGTCGTCCATCGCGACATCAAGCCTTCCAATATTCTGGTTGCCAAAGACGGCGCTCCCAAGCTGCTGGATTTTGGCATCGCCAGGATTCTGGACAGCTCCGCGTCCGGACTTGAGGGGCTTACGCTCACCAACCTCAATCCGATGACGCCCGAGTATGCCAGCCCCGAGCAGATCCAGGGCAAAGTTCTTACTACCGCCACCGACATTTACTCCCTTGGTGTACTGCTCTATGAACTGTTGACCTACCAGAAGCCATTCAAGACCTCAGATAAGACGCCACAAGAAGTTGCCCGGCTGGTATGCGAGAGTGAGCCGCAGAAACCGAGTACCGCGACCACCACGGCTGCGATACCGAGCGCGGCAGCAAGACTGGAAGCAATCTCCGGCGATCTAGACCACGTTGTTCTCAAGGCGATGCGCAAGGAGCCAAGCCAGAGATACGCTTCGGCGGAAGAACTCTCGGGTGATGTTGGGAATTATCTGGCTGGATTGCCTGTCCGGGCGCGCGAAGGCTCGTTTCGTTACCTGGTGGGCAAGTTTGTAGCCCGTCATAAGGCCGTGGTTGCGCTCTCTTCCGCTCTGCTGCTGGCGCTGATTGTAGGGTTGGTTCTGGTTTCCTGGGAGGTTCACGTTGCCGGCGTAGAACGCGCTCGTGCGCAGCGCCGCTTCAATGATGTGCGCAGACTGGCTAACTCCTTTTTGTTTGAGTTTCACGATTCCATTAAAGATTTGCCTGGGGCAACGCCGGCGCGGAAGCTGGTTGTCGGCCGGGCACTGGAATATCTGGATGGCTTGTCCAAGGAGGCCGGCAATGACACCTCGTTGCAGCGGGAACTGGCGGCAGCCTATCAGAAAGTGGGAGACGTGCAGGGCGATCCTTATAGTGCAAATCTTGGCGATACCCCCGGAGCGCTCATGAGCTATCGCAAGGCATTGGCGATCCGAGAGTCTCTGCTAAGCGCAGATCCCGACAATAAGGCACTCAAATTGGAGCTGTCGGGAACGTACTGGAAGATTGGCCTCTCTCTCGATGGAGCCACCGATTTCTCAGGAGCATTGATCAATCTTCGAAAAGCGCTTGCTCTCACGGAACAATCCTGGAAGGTTGGTGACCCTAGACTCAGTGACCAACTGGCCGGGGACTATCGAGGCATTGCAAATGTTTTGGCGGAGATAGGCGATTGGAGGGAGGCGGTGGAGAATCATCGCAAGTCAGCTTCAATTCGGGAGGCCGCGGAAGGAAGCGATCATGAGATGGACATAACGCTGCGTACCCATTTGGCCGCGGACTACTATGGCATTGCTGAAGCCCTACCCCACTTGGGCCAGAACAGCGCAGCCGTGGAAGCGGCACGTAAATCGGTTTCCATCCTCCAGGTCATGACCCAGCAAGACCGACCGAACGCGACACTTCGCCAATACTTGGCAGACTGCCAGGTGTTGCTGGGGAAGCGATTGGAAGACCAGGGGCTTTTTGATGAATCTCTTCAGAGCTACCGCCAGGCGCTGAATATTTATCAGGCGGCGATGGCTGCCGATCCTGCTGACGCTCGCAGTCACCGTCTTGTCGGTTTCACTGAGATACGGATTGGAGAGGTCCTAACCAAGAAACATAGACCCACCGAAGCCCTGGATGTACTGCGCAAAGCGCTCAGCACACTTCAAGACCTGGCCAAGACTGCACCCAACAGCGATTATATTTCACATAATTTTGGCAATGTCTACGTAGAGCTCGGGGATGCGCATGCAGCATTGGCATCTGATGCCAAGATTCCAGCAGCACGGCGACATGAGCACTGGCGTGAAGCTTGTTCCTGGTATCAAAAAAGCACGGACACTCGCCGTGATCTCGAACACCGTGGGGAATTAACCAGCAGCGACACCGAAGAATTGAACCAGGTGGCTCAACAGGTTGCAAAGTGCAGCAAAGCCCCTGCGTTGGGAGCGCGCCACTCCGCCCAGCAATAGTGGCTGTCTGCCTTGATCCCTTTCAGTGCCCGCCGCCTGATGGTCGGGAGTTCCACACAGTTCGCTCGAGCATTCACTGCCAAGTGAATTGGGAGCTTTCCAAGAATTTTTC
>QIAW01000114.1 GCA_003225655.1 Acidobacteriota bacterium | reverse complement strand
AGGCCGCCAGCCAAGCTCGCCGCGAGTACGACAAGCGCTACGACCAGGCAGCTCTCGAAAAGCTGCGCGGCATGGGCGTCAGCATGGTTGCGGTCGAGCTGCCAAAATATCCTTACGATCCCATGATTGCGATCTTGCTGGCCGAAGCCGCCGCGGCCTTCGACGATCTCACCCGCACCGGGCGCGACAAGCTGCTCACCGAGCAAACCGTCGACGACTGGCCCAACACCTTCCGCACCGCGCGTTTTATCCCTGCCGTCGAATACATTCAGGCCAACCGCGCCCGCATGTTGGCTATGGAATCGGTGGCCAAGGTGATGAAAGATTTCGACATCATCGTTGCGCCCACTTCCAGCGAGCAGTTGGTGATGCTCCCAAGCCGCCCAAAGAAGACGACGGCTCCGACGACAACATCGGCGGCCCTGGAACGCCCGTGAGCCTGACCTTTATCGGCCAGCTCTATGGCGATGCCAAACTATGCGCCTTCGCTCGCGCCTACCAAGAGGCCACCGATTTTCATCTGAAATATCCGAAATTGGAGACGCCAAAGTCCGGCTGACTTGGCTTTGTTAAAATCGGTTGTGAGTTGAACAGGCCGACGTAGCTTGAGGCGTCTGGCAGGCGTGAGCCTAGCGGGAGCCGGTCGCCGAAATCCTGAGCGAAGTCGAAGGATCCTTCCGCTAAACTCTATACAGGCCGACGTAGCTCAGTTGGTAGAGCAGTCGATTCGTAATCGACAGGTCATCGGTTCAAGTCCGATCGTCGGCTCCATCATTCAGCAAAGGTCTGTCGCTACTGCCCGGAAATTCCTGCCAAGCGTAAAGCATCGTTCCACGCTTCCTTTAGCCGCAGGTCTGCCACCCACTTTTGCAGATAATCGCGATCCAGCGATTCCCACCGCATTCTTAGGATGCTCGATATGTCTTCCAGTTGCCGTTGCGATTTACCTAGAGTGGCCCATTCCAGCTTGGAGATCACCACGTCTTCCGCAGTGCCTATAAAAAGGGAAATTCCCTGCACCTGGGCGGGTTTACGCCGCTTGAATTCCTCCACACTAAAAGCTCGCGACTTGCGAACGATGAGATCGATCTTCCAGCCTGCTTTTTTATCAATCACATTAAACATCGATTGCTGGTCAAGCGCTTCCAACGCGGCCTGCAAGTCAAGGTAAAAGTCCTCGGCTGGCAACAGTCGAGAAAAGGCCCGCAATTGTTCCCCCGTGGCCGCCACGACAAAGTCGATGTCCTGGGTGGCTCGACCAGCTCCATAGTAAGCGCTGGCAAACGAGCCCGTTAGCATGTAGCGGATACCGGCTTGATCGAGTGATGAAGTAATTCTTTGAAAGACTTCGGCGACGCTCATCAAAGTCCGGCAGGTAGGGGCGCCGGAAAAAATGCGAGGCGAAGCAACTCGCGAGATACCTCGTCTTGTGGCCACTCCGGATGTTCTTGCTGAATCCCCGCTCTTGCCAATTCACGCGCAAAAAGGCTCATTTCCAGTGCCATCAGGAGCCGCTGTTCTTCGGTCATAGCCTGTTGAATCTGGAACTGGAGCGCGTGAGCCTGCGCTGTTGTATCTGTAACGCGCATGCTCGAATGTTAGCACGCGGCCCACAGGGCTGCTCTCCGCATTAAGACGATTCCTGGTATAGCCCGATCATGTTTCCCGCAGGATCGCGGAACTTGGCAATGATCGTCGGGCCTTTGGCGCTGACCGGCTCCGCGATGGCGCCTCCGTTAGCCACAACTGTGTCCAAAACTGCAGCCACATTCTCAACCATGATGTAGAACAGCATGCCGGTCCAATCACCCAGGAGCCGCTCACCTGGCCGGTGGTATCGTCAAACGCCGTTGCGCCATCCCCGCGCTTGCGGATACTCCAGCCGAAAACACGCCGATAGAAATCAGCAGACTGCGCAACGTCTTTAGCGGGAATTTCCAAGTAGCAGATTTTTCCTTCTGCGCGTGCCACTGCCATTGATCTCACCCCTCCCGCTTGTGCCGCGCTGCAACGTGAGGCGGCAAGGCAAAAAAGATTGCTAATCCAAAACTCAGCGCCAGGCTAGCCGCCACGTTGATCCACGCCAGCCCGAAGCTTGCCAGATACAAGAGCGGCCCAAAAGCATATTGCTTGGTGATGTGTTCTATGGTCGTCAGGTCCGCATCGTGCCCCAACAGCCGGCCCTCGTGGACCGCATATCGCCACAGCACATTGAACACGATGGCGATCACCACATAAGTCCCGTTAAACACCAAGACCGCCAGCCTATCGTCAAAATGACCCAAATGCTGGCTCAGTATCGCCGTGGGGAATGGCACTGCCGTCACCCCCATGAGCAACAGCAGATTCAAGATCATCAGTGTGTTGTCAGCGCGCTTGATGTGGTTGAACAGGCGATGGTGGTTGATCCACATGATGCCGATGAAGGCGAAGCTGATGACAAACGAGACGTAAGCCGGCCACTGGCGCAAGAGCAGTGTCGAAAGGGCTACTTCACCAACATCGCTTTCGTGCGGAATCTTGAGTTCGAGCACCAGCAGCGTGATGGCGATGGCAAAAACGCCGTCCGAAAAAGCTTCGATGCGCGCCGTCTCTTTATCCAT
>QIAW01000614.1 GCA_003225655.1 Acidobacteriota bacterium | reverse complement strand
GGAATTTGTGGAATCCATCCAAATCGCTGATGCACAATGGATATTCGATATTTTGAAATGAATATGGTAAATAATCTCAGGTTAGGTGCGGGCGCGAGCATGCGCACATGGCGGGCCGCAGTGCAGTTCGCCATGTCCTCGAAAGGTCGGTTATCCTAAAGTTTGGAGAGGAAAACGAAATGAAAATCGCAGCACTGATCGCGCGTCTTCTGCTTGGCTTGATCTTCGTTGTATTTGGGCTGAATGGTTTCCTGCATTTTATTCCGATGGGGCCCATGCCTTCAGGACTGGCAGGCCAGTTCATTGGCGCACTCTTTCAGTCGCATTACGTGTTGGTTGTAAGTGCGCTTCAAGTCGCCGGTGGCGTGCTTCTGCTGGTGAACCGCTACGTGCCGCTGGGGCTGGTGCTTCTTGGTCCTGTGATCGTGAATATCCTTTTGTTCCACCTGCTCATGGATCCGAAAGGTCTGCCGCTGGCGATCGTTGTTGTAATTCTGTGGGGAGTTGTGGCCCTTCGTCACCGCCAATCCTTCTCAGGCATATTTGTACAACGGGCATCATAGGCATTCCACCCAAGGATGCCGCCGTATGTAAGATCAATTTCCGCCAGGATGGCATCTTTCACTGAGAAGTCATCTCATCAAAGAGTCTAGGGCAAAAACTTCTTCACCTCAGTGGGCTAAAGTCCGCGATTTTATTACGCTTTTCAGCACGGCTTTAAGAGGCTGCGGAAAAGATCCTCGTGTGTGAAGCCTTGTATCAGGGCACGAGTTTACTCGTGCCGTAAGTCGTTCAGAATGTGTTGGGCTTTTAGCCCCTGCAAAATGCAATCGGTCTCAAAAAAGACTTTTCCCGCAGCCTATTAAAGCCGTGCCCTTCCGAAAGACTATTTATTAGATAGCTTCTGAGTACCGCTCTTCAGGTTCGCATCCACGTATGCGATGCACTGGTCCCAATCATAGGGGGTCAGCTCGTGCTTGCCGCTGCGGTAGTGATAGGCAATCGTATGCTGAATGGGCTGGTTCAGCGGCGGCATCTGCTCTGTGCCTAAATCATCTTTGCCCAGCAGCCGATAGACCGCACCCGCAGCCACCGCTGCCAGAAACTCTCCCTTGGGGTCTGACCACAGGTCTTGCTCTGCGGTGGCAAGGTAGACGAAGCGCGGCGCGATCAGCGCGATAAGCTCGTGCGTATCCACCGGCATCTGGTCTACGTGGTCGCCCCACTTCTGGTAGTTGGTGCAGAACTGGTAGGGGAAGTTGATGTTCATGTGCTTCACCGTCTCCCCAAAATTGCGCCGCGCCAGCGATGCGCCACCCTCGCCAGAGTTGATCGCCAGCACCATGGCAAAACGAGTATCCGCAGCGCCTGCCCATAGGACAGTCTTGCCCAGCCTTGATTGCCCGAGAATGGCCACCCGTTTGGCGTCAATCTGTTTATCGGTTTCGATGTAATCCATCGCCCGGCTCAGCCCCCAGCCCCAGGCGCCAATGGCTCCCCACTCATCGGGAGTCGGCTCGGTCTGGCCGGGCTTGAAGAACAAGGGACGAACCCCATACTGCATTCCACCGATGAAATCCGGTTCGACATCGCAGTAGTAGATGGTCGCGAGTCCAATGCCGTGCTCAAGCAGCTTTTCCACCGGCCACTTGGAAATGC
>QIAW01000110.1 GCA_003225655.1 Acidobacteriota bacterium | reverse complement strand
CGCTGGCGCAGGTACTCGAGCAGCGCGGGATCATCCATGTTGACGCGATTTCCCATGTGGAAGCCGGAGGTAATCGCCGCCTGCGACAGCCGGGGATCATCGGCGCTGAGCTGGGTCTTGACGCGGAAACGATCAGGGATATCGTCAAATTCGTGCACCCACAGATACCACGCAATCTTCTGCTGGTCGGCGAGCGACCCAAGGTAAAGGATGTCGCGCTGCCGCTCCTCAGAATTTAAGAACTCTTCTACGTGATCGAACCGTCCACGCGAAAAGATGAAGAAATCCACGCCATACTCTGGCGCTCTCTTAATCGCCTCCGCCAGCCGGGGCACATCGCGCTCGTGAAACTGCCAGCCGTTCATGGTGAACGGACCGGCCTGCAGCAAACTGCTCGTCAGTGAAAAAAGAAGAAGCACTGGGAGGAATCGGCGCATTGGTAACTCCTTAGGATGGATCGGAACCCGTTATGCCGCCCGGCGACGGCGTGGTTGATGACGCGGCTTCTGAATGTCCAAAGACAGGCCCAGGCGATCAGCATGGGCTGATGCTCAGGGAGAACCTTCACCAGTTGGGCCTGGCTGTATTTCTTGCGCTTGACCTCATCGAGAATCCCGACGAGAATCCGCGCCTTGAATTTCAATGCAAGTGCCTTCTCCGGCGAAAATCCCACATCCCGAAAAATATCGTTCTTGGTAACGTGTGTAGCCCTATTTCCTGCTGCGCTTCTCATGTTTCCTCCGCTCCTCAATCCGTTTGCGGACCCGGGACAAGCGTTCACCCGCTATTGTCAGATCTCGCTGATCAGTTTTCCTGCTGTGCTTCTCAAAGCAATGCAGGATATAGATCACATCGTCAATCTTCGAGAGGTAGATCGCGCGATACCAAGCCCTCTCGTCGCTTTCTTTCAACTCATACACTCCGGGACCGACAGATTCCATCCGCCGTGTCGCAACTGAGGGCTGCCTGCCAAGCTCAGCTCATAAAGAGCGAAACCCAAGCTTCCCCTAATCTCTTCTGGAAAAACCTGCAAGAACCTCACGGGAATTGCCCTCCCAGTGAATCTCCACGAGTTTTGGGCTGTCTTTCTCCCCGTTCACCTGCACAGGTTAGCACAAGAGAAAAAGATTTATAAAAAATTTATTCTGCCCGAAGTATATCTATCCGAATTAATTTGCGTTAAATCTTAAGATCAATCACTTCACTCTCGATTCTCATTCCCTGAATCCTCAGGCGGCCCACCGTGACTGGCAACTTAAACCTTCTGGGCCCGGCGCTGCCGGGATTGAAATACAAAACTCCGTCGCGCATCTCTTGTTTCGGCTGATGAGTATGGCCTGAGACCACCGCCGCAAATCCCTCTGCTTTGGGATTCAGATCAAGCTGGTTAAGGTTATGCAACACGTAAATGCCGGCATTGCCTATTTCGAGAACGTTGCTGACCGGAATCTTTTGCGCCCACGGTTCGAGATCGACGTTGCCCCGCACGGCCGTCACGGGGGCAATCGCACCGAGTTGGGCGAGAATCGCCGGCTCGCCGATATCACCGGCATGGATGATGTAATCCACGCCTCGGAGCGCAGCAAGGGCTTCGGGACGCAGCAGGCCGTGCGTATCGGAAATGACCCCGACGGTCCAAATTGCGTTGGAAGCTCTGGCTTTCAATCTCACGATTCTGCCACAAACTCAAATGCAGCCGGAAAGATATCCGTCTGATCCGCGAAATCCGCGGTAAACAAGAACCATCTAAAACAGCGTTGCTCCGGCCCCTAAAGTTTATATACACTCAAAGGACACAACTGCTACGCGTCGAATGAGCACCTCTCGAAGTCAAAACCAGGGAGAAAAGCGAATGAGGCATGTCACTCGTATGAGAAATGTCGCACTGAATTTGTTGTCAAGTTTGCTCGTTCTTGCTTCGCTGCCGGCCATGGCGCAGCACGGCGAAAAATCGGAGCCGGTCATCCAGATCAACGTCTCGCGCAACATTCAGACGGTGAACTACTGGGCCCGGGGCTCAACCAAGATGAATTTCATCGGCACCGCGCTGCTGCCCCGTGGCGAAGGCCGCGCCAACGTCCAAAGCACTGGAGGCGCTCTTGCCATCGAGGCCGAGTTTAACGGGCTCGCCGCCGCCGCCACCTACGGCCATGAATACCTCACCTATGTGCTATGGGCCATCACGCCCGAAGGCCTGGCGAACAATCTGGGCGAGCTTCAGGTCCACGACGGCAAAAGCAACCTGAGAGCCAGCACCAAGCTGCAGACCTTTGGCATGATCGTCACCGCCGAGCCCTATTTCGCAGTCACCTTTCCCAGCGATGCCGTGGTCATGGAAAATGAGGCACGCTCCGATACCAGGGGCGCCGTGGATACCGTCAATGCAAAGTTCGAGCTGCTGCAGCGCGGGCGTTACTCCGATGCCCATCTCGAGGCCTTTCCCCCTGATCCCAAAGTGCCGCTCGATCTGTATGAGGCCCGCAATGCTCTGCGTATCGCCAAGTGGCAGCAGGCGGACCAGTATGCTCCTGAATCGTTCGGCAAGGCGCAGGCTGCGCTGAACCGCGCCGAGGATTACCAAAAGAGAAAACAGAAGCAGGCGGTGGCCACAACTGCGCGCGAGGCGGTGCAGATGTCGGAAGACGCGCGCGCCATCTCAGTGAAGCGCCAGGAAGAGGAGCGTATTGCCAAAGATCAGCGCGAGGCGCAGGAGCGTGAAGCCGCAGCCAAGGAACGTGAGGCCGCAGCAAAAACTGCCCAGGAAGCGGAAGCCGTAAAGCGCGCCCAGGCGGAAGCGGATTCTGCGAAAGCTGCCCTGGCCCGCCAGCAGGCCGAAGCCCAAGCTGCCAAAGATGCGCAGGCGCGCGCGGAAGCCGAAGCCGCCACCGCGAAAGAATCCCAGGCCCGCGCCCAGGCTGAGCAGGAACAGAAAGCCGCGCAGGAACGCGAGCGGCAGGCACAAGAAGCCGCCGCCCAGTCCGAGCGCGACAAGCAGGAGCTGCGCGCCAAGCTGCTGGAGCAATTCAACCGCGTGCTGCCCACGCGCGATTCGCAACGCGGACTCGTGGTCAACCTGGGGGACGTGCTGTTTGACATTGGTAAAGCCAATCTGCGTCCCGCCGCGCGCGAGGCGCTGGCCAAGCTTTCCGGCATTGTGCTCAATTATCCCCAGTTGAAGTTGGCAGTCGAGGGACACACAGATAACACCGGCACCGAAGATTTCAATATGAAGCTTTCGGAAAAGCGTGCTGCTTCGGTCCGTGATTATCTGGTTGCCCAGGGATTGACAGGAGAGGCCATCTCGGCCACTGGCTTGGGCGAAGCCGATCCTGTCGCAGAGAACACCACTGTCAAAGGCCGGCAAAAGAACCGCCGCGTGGAGATCATTGTCTCGGGAGCGGTGATTGGAACCCAGATCGGGGCCACGCAATAGAGCTTAAGACGCCGGTGATACAGGGGTCGTTCGGTCAGCATTTAATGTCTCGTAGAACCGCATTCCGCCTCTTTGCTGTGCTCTTTCTCGCCGCTGCGGCGTATCACCTGTTGGCAGTAATGGCGCCGACGATTGGCATTCTTGGCCCTCGTTGGCGCCATGCGCTTTTTGTTGCCATCAATCCTCACAATCCAGGCCCTCTACTCTCACGGGACGCACGCATGGAAGTGGTGGCATTTGGAACATCGCGTGGATTGGCTCTCCCTGGGTGTCATTGTCGCGCTGCCGATCATGCTTATAGTGGTGATCCAGGATTGGCGGGAGCGAAAAAGCTAATCTCCTTTACTGGCAATAGCTTACCTCTTGACCTTCTTTTGTCCTCGGATTGACTCATCATGCATTGCCGCTCCCCGGCAATCGCGGGAAAGTTAATCCACGCAGAACGGAGGACTGTAATGCAAAACACAATTTCACAGCATTCATTCGTAGGCTTGGTCACCGAGCTGACCTCGATGAAATTCAAAGACGCCCGCCGCGTTCATACCAGCTTCTCGGCCGGGGTGGAGCGGCGAACTCTGGTCTGGCTCGCCGACCGTATGCCTGCCTGGCTGAACTCTGACCACCTCACGGCGTTAGGATTGATATCGATGGCTGGTGCTGGCCTCGCCTACTGGGCGGCGCGCTGGAACAAATGGGCACTGGTAGCAGCGGTCGCCTGCCTGGCCCTCAACTGGCTTGGTGACAGCCTCGACGGCACGCTGGCCCGCGTGCGCCAGTGCCAGAGGCCGCGCTACGGCTTTTATGTGGACCACATCTGCGATGTCTTTGCTGCTCTTTTCCTGCTGGGCGGAATGGCGGCCTCCAGATATATGAGCCCGCTGATCGCCGCTGGCCTGCTCATCAGCTATTACATCCTCTCTGCCGAGGTCTTTCTGGCAACTTATACCATCGGACGCTTCCAGCTCTCGTTCTTCAAATTTGGTCCTACTGAACTGCGTATCGTGCTCGCTGTCGGAAATGTATTTCTCCTCTTCAAGCCTATCTCCCACCTGTTTGGACACGCCTTCCGGCTGTTCGATATCGGCGGTGTGGTAGGAGCATTGGGGATGGTGGGCATTACCATCTCCACGGCCATTCGCAATGGAAGCCAGCTCTATCGCGAAGAGCCCTTGCCGGAAAGGATGCGTTGTGAGCCCGGCAAAGTCAAAAGCTAACCACAAAGGACGCAAAGGTGAAACGAAGGAACACAAAGGAACAGCAAAGACATTCTTCCGCTGTGCAGGGTTTGGTGAATGCCGGCTTTCTTATGAAAGCATCTTTGCAATCAAATCAACCTAATCCGCCCTCCAGCCTCTTCATTCGCTGGATTAAGTTCAACGCGGTGGGAATGCTGGGAGTCGGGGTGCAGTTGCTGATGCTCACGGTGCTGATCAAGGCGGCTGGAGTGCATTACCTGATTGCCACGCCGCTGGCGGTGGAAACCGCCGTGCTGCATAACTTCTTATGGCATGAGCGCTACACCTGGCGCGACCGCACGCGAGCTATGGGAGGCAGCGGAGTGCTTTATCGCCTGCTGCGCTTCCACCTGTCCAACGGATTGCTTTCGCTCACCGCCAACGTTGTGCTCATGCGCCTGCTAGCCGGTGTTCTGCATCTGCCGCTGCTGGCAGCAAATATTCTCTGCATAGTCGCCTGCTCACTGGCCAACTTCCTGATGAGCCACACGGTTGTGTTTCGTCCTCAGAAGGAGCCGTGGGTGGAGACGGAGACGTAGCATGCTACGTCTCTACGAGAAGGCGTGGTGGCGTTGTCGGAGTTGTGTTCTTGAGCAAACGTCAATTACTACCTGGATTCGCTCCGCTCTTGGTTCCGCTCGAGGCGGCGGGCTTTCCTCAAACCGCGCTCCGGCACTAGACTATTGCGAGCGGGCCTTCTGGTCCCCCGCTCACGGTCCGCAATCTCATCTAACCAAAGCGTCGTGGAAATTCTCGACCTGCGCCATTTTCGCTCCTCCGATTTGCGCTCTCTTTTGGATGAAGAGTCGCGCGCGTGGTCGCGCCTGCTTTCCTGGGACTACAGCGGCTCGGCGGTGGAAGGCGAGCGCGTGCTGGGCTACACCTTCTTTGTGTACGAAGGCAGCAAAGGCGTGATCGGCGATCTGTTTGTGCAGCGCGGGTATGCCGGACAGGGGCAGTACTCCATCGAAGAGCGCTTGCTGGGACACGTGATTGAGACCCTGCAACAATCCCCGGGCATCAACCGCATTGAAGCCCAGCTACTGTTGCATGAGGCAGCAAGCATGGCGCGCCCGTTTATCGAGGAGGGCTTCCGGCGCTATCCACGGCTGTTCATGGTGCTGCCGCTGAATACCGGCTTCGGCAATGGCAACCACTGGAACCAGCGCCTGCCCGAGGTGGAGTTCCGCAAATGGTCAGACGAAGACTTTCAGGGCGCGGCCTCGGTGATCACCACCGCCTACCGCGACCACATTGATTCCGAGATCAACGACCAGTACCGCACCTCGGCCGGCTCGTTGCGCTTTCTGAACAACATCATCCGCTTCCCCGGCTGCGGTCTCTTCGACGCCGAAGCTTCCATCATGGCCCGCAGCCGCGCCACCCGCGCTCCCCTGGGAGTGATCTTGTGCTCGCGCGTGCGCAACGACGTGGGACACGTTACCCAGGTCTGCGTTGCCCCGGAATACCGCGGACGCGGCCTGGGAAAAGCGCTGCTCTGCATGGCCTGCGGTGAGCTGCAGAAACGCGGCTGCCGCGCGCTCTCGCTCACGGTCACGGAAGCCAACCTGCCCGCGGTGAATCTCTATAAGCACATGGGCTTTTCTATTCACAGGATCTTCGATGCGTTTGTGTGGGGAGGATGAGGGAAGAATTGGGAAATTGTAGAATTACGTAACTGCAGAATTGAAGTACACAATTTTTTACAGTTGCCCAATTTTGCAATTACCCGATTACACAATTTCTATAATTGCTCAATTCCTCAATGCTTCAATATCCAGAGCAGCCAGCCACCGACGATGACGCCGCCGGCAAACCAGACAAAACATTTGACCCCGTAGCGGAGTTGGGTACGCACACCCTCTTTCTGGGTTATGCCAAAGACAATCGAGGCAAAGAGGGCGAACAGCAGGGCGGAGCTAAAATGAGAGAGTTCCAGGGGTTTCACGATTTTTTCCCTATGGCAATGTGGTGCGCATCAACCGCGCTGATAATATTCAACAGCCCGGCCACAATGACGAACTTTGTGCCGTAGTCGGCGCCGGCGACATTGATGGCGCCCTGGCCCCAATCCAGCAGACGGCTGAGGCAGTAGAGCCCGCCGGAGCCGAGGTCGCCCACGAATCCGAGCATCTCCAGCACGTCTCCGGCGTTGGGCGTATAAACCTTGCCCTCCATCATGAGCCCCAAAAAGAACATGGCAGAGACGGAGAGCGTGAGCAGCAGCCCGCGAATCCATTTCTTCTGGATGAGGTGCCCGGCGCCGGGAATGAGCCATCCCACGAGCGGCGCCACGATGCCCATCGTGGTTAAAGGATATTCCTGCGTATTGATCTTTTCCGATGCGGTGGCCATGATGTTAAAGAATTACGAAAGCCATCTCATAAATAGAGTTGAGGACTGGCAGTTCTT
>QIAW01000613.1 GCA_003225655.1 Acidobacteriota bacterium | reverse complement strand
AGGTGTACTGAAGGATGTTCCCCACGCGGCAGCGTAATGTCCGAAGGGATACACGGTCACGACCCCTTCACCGGGAGCAGCAACCCACACCAGCGACGATCCATAGTTGGCGAAGGTGGAACGGACATCGTAGTTGTCGGTGGAGGCGATTCCCATGACATTCTTGAGGCCGGCGGGATAGACCATGGCTTGCAAGCCGTCATTGCCTGCTGCGGCAACACAAATCAATCCCCTGTTGGTTGCATACGTAATTGCGTTCTTCAGTTCAGGCGATGGCTGCGCAAAGCTGAAGCTCATATTGATGACTTTGGCGCTATGACCGGCGGCGTAGTAGATGGCGCGCAGGACGTCAGAGGCATAGCCAGTACCATCGGCCCGAAACGCTTTGAGTGGCATGATTTTCGCCCGGGGGGCCACCAGATGGACCACACCGGAGGTCATGCTGCCATGGCCAAAGGCGGCGTACGCGGGATTGCCATCGAGCACGGCTTCGGTGGATTGATCGAGCACCGCTTCCGTGGATTGATTCACTCGGCACGGTTGGCCACTGTCGCCGTCCAAAACCGCTTCCGTTGACTGATCTATGTCACCCTTTTCGTCCGCATTGTTGGTGTTGTGAACGAAATCATAGCCGGGGACCACTACCGGCTGCAGTACGGGGTGGGTCGTATCTACGCCGGTGTCAATCACGGCCACAATCCCGGCTCCGGCGGTCCCAAATTGACTTTGCGTCTCCAGGGTCCGGATGATCTGATTGGCCGGCTGGTACACGTACCCGTGCCTGACCGTGGTGCCGTAGTAGTCCATGGGAGCGTTGTCGTAAAGCGCAGGGGGCGGAGCTGTCGCAGTGGCTCCCTGAACATTCACAACCTGATCAATTTCAACAGCGGTGATTCCCGGCAGGGTCAAAAGCTGTGCGATGGATAGGGCCGGATCCAATGCGTCCGGGAGGATAACCAGGAATAGCTGCCCGCCGGGGTCGCCAAGTCCCCAGTCCACAGTGCAGCCCAGCAGGGTGCATGTAGCATTCATTGCCGCAGAGCCCAAAGTATCGCGCACAATAATGCGGGTATCAGCCGCAGATGGTTTCGCCGCTGCGGTGATAAAAACCAGGATAAACAACCACAAAAAGCGCTTCATAGCCGATCCTTGTTCCCTCAACACTTGCTATCCAGTGTGTGAACCCACTGCTCGTTATCGGATTCAGGTTTGTCAATCCAGGCTGTCTGAATGACAAACATTCATTAAGCTATTCTCTCAACAGCTATTTACGATGTTACTTAGTAGTTACAAACGTCGGTTCAGTAGTAGTTATAAACTGTTTAACATCAAACTTTTTTCTCGTCGTTCAAGAAAAACGTCGCATCGGGAAGCACGGGTGAAGATTCCTGGGAAACAGGGATGGAGACCATCAAATTACGCTCTTCGTTCATCACAAACAGTAGTTCCAGATTTTCCATCCATTCAATATCGAACTGAAATTCCCCGAAATGACTGGTTGTGGTCTCCTGCTTATGAGCCAAGAGGCGTACGGGAATGTCCCCAAGTGCGCTATTGGCCTGGCCGGAATCGAGCACCTGCCCCACGATGAATATACGACCGGCCTGGGACTCCATGCGCATGTCAATGCTGTAGCGCCCTTTTTGGAACACGAGCTGCCGGGCGCGGCTTAAGCCGCTGCGGACGCCTGCAGCCACCGGCTGCCTGAAGCTATCGAATACCAGCTCCGCGTAGCAAACTTCTCGTGATCGCGCCTGGTTGATGCGGCTTATGGCAAACTGCGCCTTGGCCAGATGAACATAAGCCTGAGGCGGCTGGTAAAATCTTTCCCTGTCTGCACACTCGAGTACATGCTTCCAGGTCTCAAGGAGCTTATGGCAATCTGAGCACCCGTCATCCAGATGCTTTTGCATGGTTGAGCTTTGCTCTTCCGATATCACTCCACGAACGAAATCAACCCATTCCTGCATATTAAAGTGTTTCATCTTTCTCCTCGTTCAAGGGGGGTTATGCTGGATAACTCCGGCACCGGCGTCCCCGGAACACTTTGGTCCCTGTACATGAATAAAGGGCAAGAAGACAGCAAAAAAATATAGGGGAATGAAAGTTTTTTTGGGGAGGCCCGGGAACTAGTTGGAACATGCCCTGCCAACCAAGGTAAATGGCGCCCAATAAAAGGGATGCGGGTACTGCTCCCGCAGTTCCATCATTGCGCCTTGCAACGCCGCCGCTTTGTTAGGATTGGCTAGCATTCGCCGGTAAAAGAATTTCATGAACTCGGCGCTGCTTCGGTCATGTACGTCCCAAAGCGTTAATAGCAGGGACCGTGCTCCGGCATAGAGCAATCCCCGAACCAGTCCGAGCAGTTCGTCTCCCCTGGCAATCACATTAAGTCCGGTCGCGCACCCGCTGAGTGTCACCAATTCAGCGGGCCACCTGAGTTGATACAAGTCATAAAGACTTAAGTAGGAATCACCCAGCCTGATGCCTGAAAACATGGGATTATCCTCGCGAAAGAAACCGTGGGTTGCGATGTGGATGAAGCGGCTGTTCTGTCCTTTTTGTTGAAGGATTTCCGAGGTTGCTTGAGCCCCAAGAAAAACTTGGGTGTCAGGAAGAATTTCAGCCACCGAACGGATCTCATCCGCGATGTAGGGCGCCGCTTCGTCAGGAATCCCCAGCAACAGCGAAACCCCGCCGGTAGAGACGACCTGGTCATGACAGAGAGCATAAATACTGGCACTCGGAGCGTAGGATACGGAAAACGAATCTGTCAGATATCGCTCTACATCGAACAGTGCCCCGAAGGGCAGATGGTGCAATAAATCATGGGGAACAAAGATCAGATGGCGTCCCTGCAGCCGCTGGCGGACAGGCGCAATCAGCTCATTATAGAGCTCGCGCAAATGCTCCTGGGTAGCGCCGAGGAGAGCCTTTTCAAAGGTCCGTGCATACTCCGGACCCAGGCGCAGCTTCGATAGCTGAAACTGCAACAATCGCAGAAGATTACTCACGCGAGGAATAATGGTCAGCGGAACAATTTCCAGGTTGCGGCGGGTAAGCAGCGCGACCAGAATGCGGTCCCGGACACAGAAGTATTCCACCATGGTTTCATCCGTTCCCAGCTTGGCACGGATTTCCTGCAGGCTGAGCGCCGCAGGAGTGCCCAAACCCGCAGGATGACCCTGTGCCGAGGAAGCCTCCCGCAATGCCCTTAGCAATTTGTCTTCCTGCTGTCGTGCGTTCGACAGCAATTCTGAAATGCGTTCGGACGACCGCTCTTCCTGCCGGAGTTGTTCGATCTCGATGCGGTGATAGTACCAGTTCAGTTCCTCACGCAGCTCGGCAATGTTTCTAACAAG
Source organism: Acidobacteriota bacterium (assembly GCA_003225655.1). Taxonomy (GTDB): domain Bacteria; phylum Acidobacteriota; class Terriglobia; order Terriglobales; family Acidobacteriaceae; genus QIAW01. The sequence goes on along the minus strand of QIAW01000613.1, from coordinate 2,668 downwards.
CTGGCTTTGTCCGTGCACTCTTGCGGAAGTAGACCCCGGCTTAAATATGGAATCCAACAGACTGCGCGACTTGGCCTGCTCCATGTAGAGGAAGGCTTCTTCAGCGCCGCTGTTGCCGCGCGCCAGGCACAGCTCAACAAGCTCTTCATAAACCTGAAACTTGTTCTTCATAAAACCGATTTTCAGCTCTTCTCCGTGCAATGTGCTGCGCAGATTTTCCAACGCTGTACGTGCCCGTTGATAGGATTCATAGGCTTCAGCCGTTTTCCCATTGGCCAATTGCAGTTTTCCCATTAGAAACTGCGCCTGATAGTTGAGTACCGGCATCTCCATGCCCGCCAGCATTTCAAGCGAAGTCCCGCATTCATCCATGGCCAGCGCAAAGTCTCCCAGTTGCGCATGCAGCCGCGCCATTAAAAGACGGCAAAGGATCGCCTTGCCCGGAAGGATTGAGTTGCCAAAAAATTCCAGCGCCGTGGCGCACAGCCGGCGCGCTTCGAAGTAACGTCCTTCATTGAAAAGAAGCAATGCTTTGTAGAGATCGATGAGCGATGGCCATACCCGGTTCTGTTCACGGAGAAAGATGTCGCGAGCCTTGGCGAAGATCTCGATCGCCCGAAATGCCTGCCCATGCTGCCCATGAGCGATGGCCAGATTTGCAAGGCATTTTGCTGTCTCATAACCGTGACCGAGCTGTTCGAAGAGTTTAGCGCCCTCCTGCGCCATTTCCGCTGCCTCGGTCGACAGGTTCAGCTCAAGATAGATTTCCGAGAGATCCATGTGGCACAGTGCGAAGTGATACCGGTCTTCATTGGTTCGACAGGTTTCCCGGACGGCACGCAGCATATCAATCGCTCTGCCGTATTCTCCCCGCAGGTAATGAAGCCAGGCGATGTTGTAGTCAGCGTGACCAACAACCGTCAGCATGTTGTGTTGTATGGAAAACGCCCGGGCTTCCTCGTAAGCAGCCAGTGCGTGCGGAAAGTCGTTCACACTGATGAGGCAAGTTGCTTTATTATGCAAAGCGACGGCAACCGCTTCAGGATCTTTCTCCTTGTGCCGCAGAAAATATTGGTACGCGCGCTCGTAACAACCCAACGCTTCGTCGAAGCGATCCTGGCGATACAATATGTTTCCCGCGTTGAGTTCAACCCGCGCCAACCTCCACTCGTTGCCTTCCGCTCGAAAGATTTGCCGGGCTTCTTCCGCCGCGGCTGTCGCCTGTTCGTATTCCCCCAGCAGGATATGCGGTTGAATCGACGCGTTGAGGGCACGGGCTAAATCTGTGCTCTTGCCCATACTCCTGAAGATCTCGACCGATTGTACGTTGTGTTCCAACGCCGCACGGTTTCTGCCCATAACGTAGAGGCCATTGCTCATGGCCAACAAGCTATTCGCCAAAGCTTCGCGATTATTAAGTGTTTGCGCAACTGTGACCGAGAACTCCGCGACCGCCAGAGCCTGGCGTGGGTCCACGCGAGCATATTGCCGCACAACTTCAGCAAGTTCACCAACGGCGCTTTCGCTCACCAACTCGGGGTGTTTCCGCAAAAAGTCCTGCCGAGCTGCATCATCGGTAAGCTTGGCCAATTCTGGAACGAGTTCTGCGGAGAAAAGCGCGCTCGCACCATCGGCGGGAGTTATCAGAGACTCTTTTTGCTTCACTCGAAACCCATCTTCTCCAGACGTCGCCGGAGCTTTTCCAGGCAGCGCCCACGGATAAAACCAATGGAGCCGGTGGCAATGCCCAACTGCTCCGCAATTTGCTGATAGGGACGGGATGGGTGTTCAAAGAAGAGCATCCGAACCAACTCGCGGCAACGCGGTGAAAGTTCCTGGATGGCTTCGCGCAGAATTTGTTCAGCCTGAACCTGCAAAAACACATTCTCGGGAATCTCGTGCGCGGCAGCGGCGGGTTCTGAAAACCCTTGCTCCTGGCTGTCGTAGCGCTCGGCCTGCCGTTTACGCTGAATGCACTTGTGGGAGGTGACCTGAATGAGCCATCCCGCCAGTGCCTTGGGCTTCCGTAATTTCGCCAGTTCTGAAATCAGGTCGGCACAAACTGCCTGAAAAATATCGGCGGCATCTTCTTGCGAAAAACGGTACTTGATGGGGATAGAAAAAATCAGGTTTTTGTACTTGTTGATGAGGGCAGACCATGCTTCCTCATCTCCTTGCAAACACGCCTTTACCAGATAACTATCCGAGAGGGGCCGTTCACGATTTTCCCCGGAGAATGCACGAAGAGCTGATCCACATTCCACAACGTGTAATGGTCGAGGATCGCTGGCTGGAAGTTGCCAACCGTATTTTTTGCCCCCACCAGAATGTTCGGGCTCACAATGCAGATCAAGGGAAGATTCTCATACATCAGTTGCTGCACGCGTCCGTAAAGACGTTTGCGCTCCTCGAATTTTAGCGTGGAAAGCTGTTGTTTCATCAGGCGGTCAATCTCCGCCTCCCACGGTGTGGCAGGCTGGCTCTCACCCAGGTCCCACATATGACTGGCGCCCGACGAGACCAGAACATTCATCTTGGTGTTGGGGTCTGGATCGACCCCGCCCAATGCCAGCACCGAAGCTTCAAAATCATGGGTTTGAAAGACGCGGTCCAGTACGGCCCGAAATTCCAGAGACACAATCTGCACCCGCATCCCCACTTGCTTTAA
>QIAW01000106.1:7519-9100 GCA_003225655.1 Acidobacteriota bacterium | reverse complement strand
ATGGACATTCCGATTCCGCTGCCGCAGACCAGAATGCCCAGATCGGCGTCATGATCCGCTACTTCTTCCGCCACCTTGCGGGCATAGTCAGGGTAATCCACCGCTTCGCTGGAGTGCGTGCCCCGATCGTTGACCTCGATCCCTTGCTGCAGAAGCAGCTTCTTGATTTTTTCTTTGAGTTCGAAGCCGGCATGATCGGCGCCGAGAGAAATCTTCATGAACACATTGTAAATGAGCACTCATTACGGAGTAGTCCCTGGTCGGGCGATAGCCATCGATGTTGATGACAATGCGCTGACTGCTGCGGCACAAAAAACAAAAGCCGCCCACCTAAGCTGGGCGGCTTTGTCATTGCGGCCTCTTTAGTGCTTCATGTCCGACATGTCGTCTTTTTTACCTTTATCATGCTTGGTGTCGTATTTCATGCCTGCTTCTACCTGCGCGATAGCAGCTTTGAGGTGCATTAGGGCCTTTTCCCGATGGCCGCCTTTGTCATGCTCGGCCTGCTGCAGGTGCTCCTGGGCCTGCTTCATGGCATCAAGCGCGGCCTGCATGTGCGGCTGATCTTCAGCCCTGGCTATTGCCGGCAGCGAAAGGACAGCGGCTACGATGAATCCCATAGCTCCGATTGAGAATTTGCGCATGGTCATTAGAATGTTCTCCTTACAAAAAGTTTTTCGTCTTCGTTACGAGGCGGCGAACAGCCCGATATAATACTCAACTTGTTGTAAAAAACCAGCCCGGCAGGATAAGTTTTGGGGTTTTTTAAAAGTAGGTAATGTCTGTAGGGCCTTTTCAGGGCTTGTTTAAAAGGCGGTTTCATCGCATAATCACGCGGAATACGTGCGTTTTGGGAGGAAATTCCATGGTCCAGGTCGGCACAGCAACTCCGGCAACACCAAAGGTCCATAAATATATCGCGTTCGACACGTCCACTTTCGTGGCGCATATCACCCTGAACCATCCGCCGTACAACGTTCTCACTGTGCCCTTGATGGTGGAAGTAGCCGAGGCAGTGGAAAGCCTGAATGGGCGCAATGACATCAAGTGCATCGTCCTCGACTCTTCGCAGAAGGCATTTTGCGCCGGCATCTCGCTGGAAGACTCCAAAGCCGACCGCGTCTTTCAGACCCTGGACGCCTTCAATCGCATCTTTCAGGCATTCCGCGACATCTCCAAGCCCCTGATCGTTGTGGTGAATGGCGCCGCCATCGGTGCGGGCTCTGAGTTGGTTGCCTTCGGCGACATGGTGATCGCCACCCCCAACGCCAAGTTTGCGCAGCCCGAGGTCAAGATGGGCGTCTTTCCTCCGTTTGCCGCTATTATGCTGCCGCAACTGATCGGCCCCAAAAAGACCTACGAGTTGATTCTTACCGGTGAAGCGCTCAGCGCGGATGACGCTCTGCGTCTGGGGTTTGTCAACCGGCTGGTGCCGGAAGCAGGATTGCGGGCCGCAGTGGAACAAATCCTCACTCGCATCAACGAATTCAGCGGACCGGTGCTGGAGATGACCAAGACCGTGATCTCCAGCTCGCTGGGCTTGCCTTGGTCCGAGGCCATGAAGAAATCACAGGACATCTA
>QIAW01000106.1:0-7409 GCA_003225655.1 Acidobacteriota bacterium | reverse complement strand
CTGTCGTGTTGGGCATCTTGCCCACACTTTCGTGGATGGATATAACCAGACTGTACCATTACCAATATTTCTCTGCGTTTCTCAGCGGTGAGTCATATTCTGCGCGTCAGGAATGTCCGGCTGGCGCGGTCGTGCCAGCAAAGATGATCGATATCCAGCAGGGCCCAGACGAATCCCAGACCTGCAGCCAGGGTTGAAATGCTCATGCTCAAGGCGCGGGCCCGGCGGCGCGATCGGGAAACCGCGATGCCATCAAACTCGGCCAGTTTAAGACCGGTGAGCCGCATTCCCGGTGTGCTGCCGGTATTCACGAGAAACAGGTATTGATACAGCGACCAGAAGAAGCCCGGCAACAAGGCCGCCAGCATCATGAAACTTCTTCCCTGCGGCATTGCCCCAGCCCACATGAGAATGCTGCTGAACAGCAGGAATCCACTCATGGAGATGAAGGCATCGGCTATTTCTGTAATCGCGCGTAAATATATCGGTGCGATTGGCGCAAAGGTCCGGATCTCCGGCTGCGCAGGTGAACTCTTGGGCATTGCCGGCAGCTCGACCGTGGCCATCGGTGGCGCTGGTTCCACCGAGGCTTCGGCTCGAGCGGCGAGCTCAGCTTGGCCGATCTCTTCCTCTTCAAAGATACGGCTCGAAAGTCAGCAGGAGCGAGCTCCGCGCTGGCGTTGCTCCAACTCGCTCCAATATTTGCCTGCTGTGCTGGCTCAAATGTGGCTGGGAATTCGATGACTTTTCTTTCGTAGCTGCCGGCAACTTCATCGCTGCCGGGTTCGTCGTCTGATATGGCTTGGCTGAGTTCAGAAGTCAGGTCAGAAACCGTACTGCCATCAAACTGCTGGGAAACTGCCGAGCTTTCTCCCAAATCAGGAATAGCCTTGAACTGTACGGCGGCTGGTTCGAACGCCTGTGCGGGCCGCTTCCAGAAGGGATTTTCATTGCGCGGCGCGATCTTTGGCCAATAGCGCTCAATGCCGTAAGCTTCAATTTGCATTGCCATCAAGTCTCCCGTTTTCGGAGAAGCTGCGGGATCAACTGCCGGCACGACCGGTGCAAGCGCGATCTCTCTCTTAGCGGGTAGAGCGGAAGCAGAAGAGGAAGGAGGTGCGGGCTCAAAATTCAGCGAGAGCGAACGGCTCCGCTCGATCCGCGGACGCCGCCGCGCGCGGTAACGGCTCACCCGAGATGAGACCTCCCGTCGCCATTCGCCCGGCTCCAATGTGCGCTCAGGGTTTTTGGGCTCAACCAGAACAATCGTCCTTCGCGCCGGGCGCAACTGTGCCAGCCTGTCGGCACGCGCGGCTACCTCGAGCGCTGTGGTAACGTCCACCACAGGCTCACTGTCGAAAGATACGCCAGCGCGCTCCAGACTGGAGGTGAAGCGTTCTTCGCTGCGATCATACTGTTCTGGATCAATGACAGCGGCAACGTGCTCGCTCACCGTAGACTGCTCGGCAGCGTCACTATGCCCGCATCGGCAAACACCCTTACACACGGGACAAGGCATCAGGTTGTGGAAGAACCAGAGAGAGCCTACCTGCTCATGAACGGCAAAATCGATCCGGCCACGCCCCGTGCAAATAAAGCGAGCGCAGCCATGGGCAATAAGGTTCGCCTGTTCGAGACTCCGCTCAAGTCCCGGGCAGGCAACACTCTGGGAACCTGCTTAGCCACCCGCGAGAAAACTTTACCAATCTTGCCGGGGCGTGCTACTTTCGATGGTTCCCGATGAATTGCCGCTATCGTTGGTTTACCATTACCGCCGTCCCCTGTCAGCTTGTTTTTGCATTTTTACTATTAACTAATGGGTTACGGCTGCAAGCGCAGGATCTGCCGGTGCTGTCTGCCGAGGCGCCCTCGCCGCCTGTGTCATATTCGAAAAAACCACAAGAAGAGGCCACCATCCGCGCCGTCCAGCAGGAAAAACATGGCGATGTGTGGAACCTGCGTGGGGATGCCGAGATTGATTACAAAGATCTGATACTGCATGCCGATCAAATAACCTACAACGATGCTACTGGAGAAGCGGTGGCCACCGGTCACGTTACTCTTGATGGCGGCGAGTACAGTGAGCACATTGAAGGGAGCGTCGCCGAATACAACGTGCGCACCGAGACCGGCAAACTTTACGACGCGGTTGGGACCACCGGCATCCGCATTCAGGGGAAAAACGTCACTCTCATCACCTCCAACCCTTTCGCTTTTACCGGCAAAATTGTCGAAAAAGTCGGGCCCGAGCGCTACATCATTCACAACGGCACCGTGACCTCATGCGAGCTTCCCAAACCCAAGTGGACCTTTTCCGCCTCGCACATTGTGGTGGATGTAGGCGAGACCGCAAAAATCTATAACAGCGTTTTCAAGATCAAGAAAGTCCCGGTTTTTTATTTTCCTTTTGCCCGCCATCCCGTGGAGAAGCTGCCTCGCCAAAGTGGGTTCCTGATGCCGATGTTCGGCACCTCCAACCGCAAGGGCACGATTCTGGGCGACTCGTTTTACTGGGCCATCAATCGCAGCATGGATGCCATCATCGGGGCCGAATACTGGTCAAAAAGAGGATGGGCGCAGCGGGGCGAGTTCCGCGCCGCCCCCACGGAGAAAAGCTATGTGATCGCCACCTTTTTTGGGGTCAGCGATCGTAAGCAGCGTCCTACCGACCTGAGTGGGCAGGATATCCACTTGAACGGCTCCGCGATCTTTCCCCATGACGTCCGCGGAGTGGCCTCGCTGGAATACTTGAGCAGCTTTGGATTCCGGGTCACCTTTGCCGATACATATTCGCAGGCCATCAACTCGGAGGTTAACTCTGCCCTCTTTCTAACCAAGAATTATGATGGCTACTCTTTTAATTTGCTGGCCTCGCGCTACCAGAACTTTCAGAGCACCACGAAAGGAGATGTGATCAGCATCTTTCATACGCCCACCGTTGACACCTCTTCTGTGGACCGCAGCATCGGCGGCTCGCGTTTCTTCTGGGCCTATGACGCCTCTCTGGGCAGCGTCTCGCGCGACGACCCAACATTTCATTCCGCTGACCTGGTGGGACGCTTCGACCTGCATCCCCGCCTGTCATATTCCTGGGTGGATAAAGGCTGGACCTTCCGTCCGGAAATCGCCATACGTGACACCTTTTACACCGAGCAGCAACACGTGATCGGCGGAGTCGTGACCCCGTCGCAAGACACCATCAACCGCCATGATTTCGAAGGCACGCTGGAAATTCGTCCTCCCGCCCTGGCGCGCATTTACGAGACCCCGGTCCTGGGATACAAGGTCAAGCACACCATCGAGCCCCGTATCCTTTATCACTATGTGACTGGGATCGACAATTTTTCCGGCATCATTCGCTTCGATGACCACGACATCTTGAGCAACACCAATGAAGTTGAGGTTGGCGTCATCAATCGCCTGTACATCAAACATCTGCGGCCGCATTGCAGCGACGAAAAACCGCTGGCGCCGGGCGAGGAGCAGAATGCATCTGAAAAAAACCAGCCCTTGAAGAATTGCTCCAATGAAAACGCCCGCGAGCTCGCCAACTGGGAGATCGGACAGAAAGTTTATTTTGACCGCAACTTTGGCAGTGCCCTCATTCCCGGCCGCCGCAACGTGTTCACCTCCACCATTGATTTCACCGGGATCGGTTTTCTTACCGACCCACGCAATATCTCCCCCGTGGTCTCGCGCCTGCGCATCTTTCCCAACCTTTCCAGCAGCATCGACTGGAGCCTGGCCTACGACAGCAAGAAAGGCCACATCAGCTCAAGCAACACGTCTTTCTATTACTACTTCCATGAGTTCTTTATGGGCGCTGGACATGATTTTCTGCAAAGTCCGGGAGAGTTACTGGTAGCCAAATCTTTGATTGCCCCCTTTCGCTTCAACCAATACCGCCTGTCGGGCGGGTACGGCAGCCCACGAAAAAGAGGGCTCACCGGCGCGATCTCCACGGCCTTCGACGCGGAAGCCCGCTTTGCGCAGAGCATGACCGTCGAGGCGACGTACAACTGGGATTGCTGCGGCATCACCATGGAATACCGGCGCTTCGCACTCGGCCCCCTGCGCAATGAAAATCAATACCGCTTTGTATTTTCGATTGCCAACGTCGGAAGCTTTGGAAATATGAGAAAGCAGGAGAGAGTCTATTAGAACTGGTTTCATAAATGGTGTTGTGTCAGGGCACGGATTTATCCGTGCCGTAACCATCATCCTGCGCTCCCAAGACCCGCGCCATTGCTCCTTCCGTGAGATAATTTGAGTACACTTCAGACTCAGGTGAATCCCTTGTATTCAATGCTCAAATATCTAACCGTTATTGTTTGCCTGGCCGCGATGTCGCTGCTGGCACAGAGCTCGTCTGGCGGCAACGCAGCCCCAGCCACTTCCAGCTCTGCCCCATCCTCCTCTTCTTCCATCAACGATCCGGTGTTGAAGCAGCGCATCGAACAGAATCTGCGAGCGCGCTTCAGAATTCCCAGCCAGGTCACCATGGAAATTGGCGAGCGCACCCCCAGCGAGTTTACCGGTTATGATCAGGTTATCGTGACGCTGGTGGGCCAGGGGCACAGAAGTCCCAATACCTTTCTGTTGGCGAAAGATGGCAAGACGCTGGCGCAGGTCAACAAGATTGATCTCAGCAAAGATCCATTTGCGGCCGACAATCGCCCCATGCGCGGCGCTGCGGACGCCAAGGTCAAGATCATCGTCTACGACGATTTTCAGTGTCCCTATTGCGCCAAAGGTTATCTGACGCTGTTCCACGACGTCTTTCCCGAGTACAAGGACAAGGTCCAGGTCGTCTTCAAAGATTTCCCCCTTTTTGAAATTCATCCCTGGGCAATCCATGCCGCGGTAGACGCCAATTGTCTGGGGGCTCAGAGCGGCGACGCCTACTGGGAATTCTCGGACTATGTGCACGAGAACCAGGGACAGATCAATGGCGAGAAGCGCTCGCTGCCTGATTCCGTGGCTGCGCTTGACCGCTCAGCCCACGATTACGGCCAGAAGCATAATCTTGACCAAGCCCGTCTGGATGCCTGTGTGAAGACGCAGGATGAAACCGCCGTGCGCGACTCCATCAAATATGGCGAGCAAACGCTTGGGGTGGAAGCGACGCCGACCCTCTTTGTTAACAGCACCAAACTTGACGGCGCAGTTCCCCCCGAGGAGATGCGCAAGGTGCTGAATGCCGCTCTGGAGCAGGCCGGTGTGCCACTGCCCGCAGCCGAGATCAAAGCGGCGGCGGCGGATTCCAAGGACAATAACCAGGATGGCAAAGCTGCGCAGGACCCTCGAACAGCGGCGCCGGTTGGGAAACCGGATCCGGGCGCGGTGATCGATGAAAAAACCGGTAAAAAGAACGATAACCCAAAACCCGCCAATCCGAAGCAACCGTAGACAGGCTTGACAGGTTTTTTCTCTCATTTAAGTTAGAATCTTAGGTTTTGGTAACTGCCGTCGGGACCAGCAGCGAGGGCCGCATCAATCCCGTAGCCGGGATTGATGCCGGCCCTGAAGACTGTTTCATAATCGAGAAGCGGTGTGTACATATGCGATCATCGCACCACGCCAGGAGGTGTTGGTTGAAAACACGGCTTTCATTCCGAGCACAAGCAGGTTTGACAATGGCGTTCGTGGCCGCTGTAGTTCTGTTTGAGATGGCGGGCTGCACCTCAGGTTCCCACGGGAGCGACGTCGTCGCCAGCGTCAACGGCAAGAAACTGCTGCGCTCTGACCTTGACCGCTATTACAAGCAGCAACTCGCCGGAGCGGCAAACCAACCCGAGGGCGCCCAGGCTGAAAGCCTGCAGTTGAGCATTGTGAAGTCGATGGTCGGCGAAGAGATCATCCTGCAACGCGCCGAGAAGCTGGGCTTGCTTGCTTCCGATGAAGAAGTGGAAAGCAAGATCAACGAATTCAAGGCCCCCAGCACCGAAGAGCAATTTCAGCGCAAGCTCAAAGAGAAGAACCTGACCCTGGATGAACTGAAGCGCGAAATACGGCGCAGCCTGACCATTGACAAGGTCTATAACAAGGAGATCAACTCCAAGATCAATGTCACCGACGCCGATATCAGCAATTATTACAACCAGCACAAAGCCGAGTTCAACCTGATTGAACCCGTCTATCATCTGGCGCGCATCACGGTTTCCAGCGCGCCCAATCCGCAGTTGCACAACCTGAAGAACGACAAGGCGCAGAACGACACCCAGGCAAAAGCCAAGATCCAGCAGATTCTCAGCCGGCTGCAGAACGGCGACGACTTTGCTTCTCTGGCTTCCAACTACTCCGAGGATTCCGAAGCCAGCTCCAATGGCGGCGACCTGGGTTTTGTCCCCGAATCGGCGTTGAAAAACAATACCGACCCGGCGACCCGTGAAGCCGTGGGCAAGCTGGCGCCCGGCCAGATCAGCCCCATCATTCCACTGGTTGATCCCGCCACCCACCGCGTTGCCGGCTACCAGATTGTGAAGCTGATCGCCAAGGAACCCGCCGGCCAGCGCGATCTCAACGATCCCCGGGTGCAGCAATCAATCCGCGAGCAGATCCGCCAGACCCGCGAGCAGCTCTTGCGCGCCGCCTACCAGGAAGTGATCGTGAACCAGGCCAAAGTCGAAAACTACCTGGCGGATGAGATCCTGAAGAAAAACGGCGGCAAGTAAATAACATTTCCTCACTGCCGTAGGCTAAACGCGCCGCGAAGCGGAGCATCCACAAAGGTCCCTTTTTCTGCAACCCGTTTAACCGCTGCGGTTGTCTTTGCCTTGCAGCTTGGAGCTGAGAGCTTGGCGCTGCTTTCGAGGGGGGGTACCCTAGCAGCTAGGGGGTTAAGCCTCAAAAATCTGCGCAGACCCGCGTCAAACCTGGCGAAAATTGATGTCCGGATAGACCCTAGCTGGATAGTCCAAACGGTAGCCGTCCCCAAGATCTGCATTGATCCGTGCCAATCCGTGGCCAATTTTCTTAGTACTGCGTTTTCTAATTTTCAAAGACCGCTTTGCGCCCCTGCCCTTGGAGCTGAGAGCTTGGAGCTGCTCTTTCGCATTCTTGAATGCCGGTTAGAGGAAACACACCTCTGGGACAATGATCTCCTATTGTCCTCGGGAAATTAACAGTTTGATATCACTTTTTTAGCGAGCTACAAGCAAAGCACCAGAGCACCACGGCTAATGAAATGCAAGTTACCGGCTTGTTGGAAGCGCTTCAGACCCCACGGCATGGCAACAGTGTAGTCTGCTCTCGTCAGGATTTCATCGCGCGCAAATAAACCCCCCGCCCTAGCAAAAAGCTAGGGTCGGGGCACCCTCAAGAGTAACGATGAACAGGAAGTTTGGTCGGGCCACTCGCCGAATCTCCTTTGGGCAGCATACGATCTGCCGATTGGCAAAGCCGGACTA
>QIAW01000105.1:2036-2597 GCA_003225655.1 Acidobacteriota bacterium | reverse complement strand
AGCGGCGCTTCGGTTTGGCCCATAAAGATTGAGGCGGCGACGTCAAGGGATTCAGCTCCGCTCACTCCCATGAAGCGGGTCATGCCCCAGGCCATCACACGGATGATCATCTGCATAATGCCGAGGTAATAGAGCACGGCGAAAAAAGCCGAGATAAAAATGATGGTGGGCAACACCTGAAAGGCGAAGAAGAAGCCCATGCTCGACCCCTTCGCGCCCAGCTCACCGAAGACAAACTTCGACCCTGCGAACGAATACGAGAGCAGCGTATTCACTTTGTCGCCGGCGACATACATTACGCGCTCTCCGGCCGCCAGGCGTACTACAAGAATGGCGAAAAGGAACTGCAGTGTCAGTCCCCATAAGACAGTGTTGAGACGAATCGCGCGGCGGTTCGTGGAAAACAGATAGGCGAGCGCTAAGAAAACAATGATGCCCAGCAAACCTGCAAATCGCGTCATTCAGCACCTCGTTGATGATCCGAAGCCGTCAAGCTTTCAGGCACATTTTTAGGTAACACTGTCATCCTGAGCCGCAGGCGAAGGATCTCCGATGGAGATG
>QIAW01000105.1:0-2001 GCA_003225655.1 Acidobacteriota bacterium | reverse complement strand
ACGCCTTTTCCAGCTTCCATTCGGCGCGCGCTTTTTCACTGGCTGAAAGCAGCGTGCTGCACGCGGGCGAATTCTTCCCCGCCGCGGGATCGTCGGTCGCGCACGCCGCTGCTCTGGCAAATCCATCGCCGTCTTTCCACATGTCTTCTCCGGGTAGGAAACTGTAGGCCAGGCTGGTGCGCGCCATCTTCTTTAGTTCTTTGTAGCTGAGCTCGTAGGTCTCTGCCGCGCGCTGGTACTCCTGGGTCATATTGGAGCGGGCGACGCCCTCGTCATCGGTGGCCAGCGCAACCGGCACTCCATAGCGCATGTAGACCGGCAGCGGATGGCGCGCGCCGCTCACGCCCAGGATGACATCGTTGCTGGTCAGGCAGATCTCGACCAGGATTTTCCTCTTGGCCATCTCGCGCAGCAAGCCGGCGGGGTCGGGCTCGTGCATCACGTCCACGCCGTGGCCGATGCGCTCGGCGTGTCCGCGCTCGACTGAATCGCGAATGTGAAACATCTCTTCCGGCGGCACCAGTTGGCTGGTCACCTCACCCGCGTGCAGAGTGATATGAACTTTAGGGTAGAGCTCGTGGAGAAAACTAAGCATCTGCATGTGCAGACGGAAGTCATGGGTGGGGAGATACCAATCCTCTGCCATCACCAGGTTCAGGCCGACCACACGCGGATCCTGGGAGGCGATCTCAAAGCCGGAGAGGATCTGGGCAAAGACCTGTTCCTTGGGCAGTCCGCGCGCAACCTGGTAGAGATAGCGCGCCTGAACGCCGCAGCCGGCGCTTGCTTGTGATTGCCCGCAATGTAGTTCTGTCTGCTCTTTGGCCTCGATGTCGTTGAGTCCCTGGCGGGCATGGGCCACAACGTCTTTCAGTCCGCCGGCCAATAACTGCTCACGCATCATGCCAAAATCGTCATTCCAGCCCAAGCGTGTACCCAGCCGCGCAGCGTCGCCTCCATCGGGATTGAACATCAGCTCCATGTACGCAACCTGCTCGGCCGCGGCGCGTGACCGAACTTCGGCCAGCATCTCAGCCGTGTGCGCCCCGCTGGCCGCGCCGAATTTGCCAAAGGTGGCAAAGAAATGATCGTGGCCCGATTCCAGGCCAGGCCGCCATCCGCGCATGGAAAACGCGTCCATGAGCTGCGCGTAAAGCGCAACGTCCTTATAGGCTGTGGCTGCGGGGACCTTGGTCTTGTCAGTGTCGCAGGGCGGTGGCAGCAGGGTTGCAGTGGTGCGATCAACACACAGGCCGTCCTGCACGGCCCACTGAAGAAAGCTTTCAGCATAGACCGCGCCCGAGAGATGATTGTGCAGGTCCGCGCCTTTGGGCATGCGCCGCAGGAAATCCGTTAGCAAAGAGGGCTGATGGCGCACCGAGTCGAAATATCGCGAGGTCTTTTCTTCTGCTGTTGCCTTACGTTGGGCCTGCGCATTGGCCGCTGGGGCCGGCTCTGCGGTCAAAAACAGCAGTGTGATGAGAAAATAGGTCTGCTTACGTAGCACTCGTAACCTCGATGGAAGATAGGGCGGCAATATAACATTACAATCTGAATTTGCAAAATGAAGACGCACGAGAGCGTGACCTACCTGGAATATTTATCAGGTGCACGATGGATATCGATCATGACAGCGACAATAAAACAACATCTACCATCCGACGAATTCCTGCAAGTTGAGGAAGCCGCTAGATTCATTCTCAGCCGTACATTGTTACGTCCCACCGTGGCGGTGGTGCTCGGTTCGGGCCTCGGCGCCTTCGCTGACGAAATGACCGAATCCGTGAAAATCGGCTATGGTGATATTCCTCATTTCTCGCGCTCGACTGCCGTTGGCCACGCCGGGCAGCTTGTCGTGGGAAAGATCGGCGCCTGGCCCATTGCCACGATGCAGGGCAGGGTACACCTCTACGAAGGAAACTCGGCGCGGAAGGTCGCGTTCCCCATGCGCGTTCTCGGGCGCATGGGAGTACGCGCGGCCATCCTCACCAATGCCGCAGG
>QIAW01000607.1 GCA_003225655.1 Acidobacteriota bacterium | reverse complement strand
GGTATCCTGAGCATTGTTGGGCCACCCGCAACAATCAATGTGATTGATCAGTCGCCATAGTGAGAGATAGAGAGAGGAGATGTTTGCATGGTAGCTCCATTTGCACGCCTTGGCACCGACCTGCGCTTACTGCGCGACTTGACCAATCAGAATGATCGCAATCCGGGGAGCGACTTATCCACTATTACCGTACCTGATCGCCTGTCCCAGTTTCCCCTGGTGGACCTAGAAACATTGAGTACGTAGGACAATCTGAAGCAGGCTCTGCTGCTGCGCTTTCTGACGCGAGTGGGCGAACTGGCCCAACTGGGCCACCCGGACTACGGCTCGCGCCTGTTTACATTGATTGGAGAACTTAATAACGAAAACAATCGGAACCGCGCCAAGCTGTACGTGCTGGAAGCCCTGGCGGCCGAGCCTCGCGTAGCACAGCCCCCGCTGCTGGTCCGTGTAACGCAAAATGCGAAAAACCCGACCGAGATGGATATAGAGCTTCAGCTGAAACCCATAAATAGCGACTCTGTCCTGAACCTGGTCTTTCCTTTCTTTCTCACCTGAGGTGTAGTCGAATGAATACAGATACGGTAACCCTCATCGAACGTCCATACCAGGAAATCGTGGACGATATCCTGACGGCCATGGTTGGCGGAGTGGTCAGGGAGCCAATTTTCTTTGATGTCAAGGAAGACCTTTACCCGCTTTCCAGGCCTGCCAGCGCTATCCGCAGCATCACCGGCTTGATCCTTGCGCCCGATGGGGTGAACACGGTGCATTATGTCTTTCAAAATGCAGTGGACTTTGCGTTCGATGCCGGACACAACGCTGTCGCGTGGATCAAGGGCGGCCAGCAACCCGCTGATGAATCAACCTTCTACGTGGACTACTTCCGTCCCGATAGCGGCTCCCCGCTGACAGACATCAACATCGGGAGCGTGACCCGCACGGTAAGCGAGGCCATAGGGCGCGAGATTGCGACCGTTTACCAGCAGATCAACCAGGCCTACCGGGCTGGTTACGTCGATACGGCCACGGGGCAGGCGCTTGAGCTGGTCGTCTCTATCCTGGACATCACCCGCAAGACGAAGGATTTTGCCGTTGGGCTGGTGACCTTCTTCCGCGATCAGTCTGTGGGCGATGGCAGCATCACCATTCCGGAGGGAACGCTGCTCAGTACTAGCAAGGGAGAGGCCACCTTCATTACCGATGAATTACGCACGCTGCAACGCGGCCAGGTACGCGTTGATGTGCCGGTACGCGCCGCAGACGCTTCAAAGGGTCAGGTTGGCATTGTCCCGGCGGGGGCGATCACTACGCTGTCGCAGGCCATTATTGGTATCAGCCGCGTCACCAACTTCGATGCCACCATGCTGGGTAGTTCGGATGAGACCGACGATCAGTTACGCGCGAGGGCCAAAGCAGCCCTGCGCGGAAGCGGCAAAGCAACACTGGCAGCACTCATCAAGATTATTCTTGAGGAAGGGGCGACACTGACCGAAGTCTGGGATCCAAACAGTCAACCGCCTAAAAGCTCACCCCCAGGCACGGTCGTTTTGCAGGTTCAGACCGAACCAGAGCGGTTTCTCAATATCCAATCGGCTATTGAGGAGACCCGTGCTGCGGGAGTGAAGGCCACTCTGGTTGCCAAATACGTTTTCTTTACGCCGCGCATAGTACTCACTAACGTTCCCAGCCTGACCCCAGCTGGTCAGCTCAAATTGATTAACCAGGTCATCGATGCCATGCAGAAATACGTTGATGGATTAGGCGTTGGAACACCGGCCAAAGGGGATGAGCTTGTCTCGGCGATAGTGAAAGGCGGCATCAAAGAAGTGACCAAAGACGAGCAGATTAAGTTCGTTGATGTTCTTGCCTCGCATGCCGATATTAGCTCACCGGTTGCCGACGCGCTGGCCGGTTCGCTGGTGGATGCCGTGCTGAATGTGATTACGGCCACGCCGCTGACCGATCCTAACTCGCTGCAACAAATTCTTTCTAATCCTACAGCATTGCGCAACGTGCTTTCTCAAGCCATCAATAATAATGTGCCGCTGCCACCGACCAGCCGGCGCATTCCAGATCGGAGTTTAGTACAGGGGCTCACGGGCCAGCGCGCTACCGATGTCGATATCGAGTCGAACAAGTTCCTAGTATCTCCAATCGTGAACGGAGACAAATGGCAGGTTGTGCTGGATATGGCACCGACTGATATTGCATTGTCTTAGTGGAGAAGAGTAACTATGCCAACCAAGACTGACCGCATTCTGAGTTATCTGCCGGGCACATTTCGCGCTCTTCCCCGGCCTACAGCCCTCTATTCCGTGGTTGACGCCTTCGGGAGCGAATTGCTCAAGGCCGAGAATAGCCTGGCCGCATTGATGCTCGCCCATTGGGTAGACCACGCCGACGAGGGAGCCGAATTTATCGGTGACCTGGCGTGCATCGCCGCACTCTACGGCCTGTCACCTCAAAGCACTGATCAGAACAGTCAGTCCCAGGGCGCACAAAGTGGTCAAGCAGCGGGTTCAGCGGGTAATGAAGGACCTCCCTGCCCTCCATTGGTGGACACCGATGAAGGGGTTGAGGAATTCCGCGACCACTTAAAGCGCTATGTGCGCACCTTCCTGGATGGCACGGTCACGGTGCAGGGTATCCTGCGCATCACGGCGGAGGCGCTAGGCCTGCACATTGCCGACGACTACTCCCAGCTGGACACATGGTGGAAGCGCGCAACCCCTGAACTGGTCACAACTGAGGCACGTGGCGAAGATGCCGCCGAGCTGCTATTTGGCAGTGCGACGGCTACTTCGACCGGCAGGCCGGCACAGCCAGCGCGTATCATTGGCAAGGCCGATTTGAGCAGCCCGGTTGACCTGCGAGGGGCGTCAAAGCTACGCATTCGGGTAGATGATGCTCCCCCGGCTGACGTGGATTGTACAAAAACAAAAGAGGTCTCTGACGCCAGTGCCATGAAACTGAGCGATATTGTGAGTGCCATTAACGAGCAGACCAGCTCTTCAATTGCCAGTCCCGGCGGGCGCTATCTCACCCTGACTTCGCCAATAACCGGAGCAGCCAGCCGGATGGAGATACAGGAAATCGACGAGGATGCGGCAACAATTCTGCTGGGATTGCTTCCTTTTACCTATCATGGCTCAAATGCAACCGCTGCTAGCCTGACCGGCCAGATTGATTTGCACAATGGGATTGACCTGAGCGAGAACCACTACCTCCGTGTACAGGTCGATAACAAATACCTGGCGGAGGTAGACTGCGCCGGCGCGAATGCAGCTGCCACAACGCTCGAAGATATCAAGAAAGCCATCAATGACGCTCTTGGTATCGAAGCTGCTTCGCACGATGGACGCTTTCTGACGCTCACTTCACCGAGCACCGGCAGCAGCAGCAGCATCGTCTTGCTGCCTGCTGCTGCCCAGGACGCGCAAACGCTGCTCTTTGGCCCGGTCAACGCGTTCACGGGCGGAGTGGATGCCCGCGCGGCTACAGTAACAGGAGTCAAGGACCTGAGTCAGGGCGCAGACCTGAGCACGCGCGACCGGATACGCGTCCAGGTGAACAATCGACCAGCGGAGACGATAGACTGCACAGGCAGTGACCCCGCACATACTCTGCCGTCAGAAATTGTGGCCATATTCAACGCGAGGCTGGGTGCAGGCACAGCCTTTCATGACGGTCGTTTCATCCACCTGTCCTCACCGACGAGTGGCTCTGATAGTGTGCTCATCTTCGAGCCATTGCCTGATGAAGAGGATGCCACCGAAATCATCTTTGGGATCACCCCGCGAAGCTTTCATGGGGCAGCGGCAGCCAGCGCCCGCCTGGTTGGGAAACCAGACTTGAGCGGAGGGGTTGATCTGCAAGCCAGATACATCGTCCAGGTCGCTCTGGACAGCGGTACACCTGTCGAAGTGGATCTGAGGAGCACGATAGATGTGCGAGACAACCCGGGCAAACTTAGTACTGTCATGCTCAAAGACCTCGTCGCGGCATTTACTGCCGCATCAGGTCCTGGCACAGCTTCAGACGATGGTCAGCACCTGATACTGGCTTCAACGATAGTGGGAGGTGCCAGCCGCATCGACCTTGGGCCGTTGGAGAAGAATTACCGACGGCGCTTCGTCACGCGAGCGTTTGTGACCGACGAGGCCACTTTTGCCCTCTTTGGCTCCTTCACCGGCTCGGCCCAGGGTTCAGCAGCAACCCAGGCACGTATTGCCGGAGCTGTTGACCTGAGCCGGGGCGTAGACCTGCGCGAGAAACGTTTTCTGAGCATCGGTATAGATGGGCAATCTGCAGTCGAGGTGGATTGCGCTGCGCTCAGCAGCGCCAGGCCTCGTGCCGCAACGCTCGATAAAATTGTG
>QIAW01000612.1 GCA_003225655.1 Acidobacteriota bacterium | reverse complement strand
TAACACTGCCCTCAGAAAGTTCAATGACAAAAATCACAATTTTAAATACTGAAATATTTCAATAGATGAAATATGGGTGTGCGAGCTAATCTATGCGAACAATTTTGGGGGAAAGATTCGGGGAAACTTGGACGTTGACGTTACCTTAACTCCGATTCAAAAGCGTAGCGCCCTTTTTTTTCAGAGGCAATCGCTTCCACAATCTTCAAAAAGGCGCGCGCGGCGTGCGACAGGCTGGAATTTTTGCGGTAGATGAGGCGCAGCTTTCTCTCGAATTTCAGTTCGCGAACGGGAACATGCACCAGCTCCCCGCGTTTGAGCTCGCCCTCGACGCAAATACCAGGGACCAGGGCCACACCGTTACCCATGGCGACAAAATGCTTGATGGCTTCAATGGTGGGCAGCTCGACCTGCATGTTGAGGGGGGTCTTGTGGCGGCGGAATGCTTCCAGAACTTTGGCGCGATACTGCGAGGGCACGTTGTGGGCGATAAAAGACTCGGCCCCAAGCTGGCGAATGTGCACCTCTTTGGCCGAAGCCAGCGGATGCCGTGGATGCATCACGAAGGCAAGTTCATCTTTATACACCACGATGCAGCGCAGGCCGGGAACGTCAGGAGTGAAAGAGAGCATCCCCATTTCGACTTTATGGTTGAGGATATCCTGCGCGATCTGCGAAGACAGGGAACGCTGCATCGCTACTTTGATCATCGGCGACTGATGGCGAAATTTTTCCAGCACTGGCAGCAGATAAATGGACGTGAACTCATTGGCGGCGATGGCCAGCTTGCCGGCGTGAAGTTCGCGCAGCTCGGTGATGGCGCTGCCCGCCTCGCTGCGCAGGTTAAGAAGTTTCTCGGCGTAGTCCACCAGCAGCCGGCCGGCATCGGTGAGATTGGCGTCGCGAGAAGAGCGGTCAAAAAGCGGCTCGCCGATGTCAGATTCCAGCTTGCGTATGGTCTGGCTCACCGCGGGCTGCGTGCGATGCAGTTTTTGCGCCGCCCGTGAAAAGCTCCGGTTTTCAGCAACCGCAAGAAAAGTTTCGAGTTGGAACAGTTCCATTCGAGTTCCACCGTTCAAAATCAGGGAAATCAAGAATAACTGGCCGTTATTATACGAAAGAACTCATAAAGCAGGCTTATAGCGATGCGCGCCGCATCGTGCTTCTGCCGGTGTAGCGCAAGAATGCCGGCACTATTTCGCGCTTGCTTGCCGTAACCCAGCCTGGAATTCTGTGAATCTTTTTGCCGCTTTTGGATGTCCAAGCACGAAATGATTTTAAATGCTCCAAATGGAGGAAAGACGAATGGCAATGAATGAAGCGCTGCTGCCTGAATTCGATCAAGAAGTCGCTCACACCCGCAAGACACTGGAACGAATTCCCAACGATAAGTTCGCTTGGAAACCACATGAGAAATCGATGAGCCTGGGAAACCTGGCGAGCCACCTGGCCGCTTTGCCGAGTTGGACGGTACCGACCCTGGAACAGGATTCGCTCGATCTCACACCGGCAACCGGCGCTCCGCTTCGGCCTGAACCGCCCAAATCACGGGATGAGGTGCTCGAAAAGTTCGACAGCAACGTGACCGCGGCACGGGCTGTGCTGGCAAGCGCGAAAGACGAGCAACTACGGGCGCTGTGGTCGCTCTTCTCCAATGGCAAAAAGCTCTTTACCCTTCCAAGAGCCGCCGTGTTGCGCAGCTTTGTCATTAATCATATGATCCACCATCGCGCTCAATTGGGAGTTTACCTGCGGCTCAACAATGTTCCCGTACCGGCGATTTACGGGCCTTCCGCGGACGAAGGGACATTCTAGGTCCGGCAAAAACTTAAGCTGAGCAATAAAATCAGACAATCTGAACACTTTGCATCCTCAAGTTTTGCGAAGCGAGAGGCAATCAGTATTCTCTTGTCTGGAGGCAGGACTAAGCCGAAATACCGTATCCGGAGACACAATGGCAAAGATGATTGACCGCATCCGCAGCGCGGTGCGGGGCGAAGTTCCGCCCGCGCCGGTATCTGAGCTGATTGGACTCAAACTTACCGAAATCGAACCTGGACGCGCCGTCATCCATCTTGAAGCTACGGTGCGGCACAGCAATCCCATGGGAACCCTGCACGGCGGCATCCTCTGCGATATTGCGGACGCGGCCATGGGAATTGCCTACGCCAGCACGCTGGATGAGGACGAAAGTTTTACCACGCTCGAGCTGAAGATCAATTTCCTCAAACCGGTTTGGAACTCCAAGCTGGTCGCAACCGGCAGAGTAGTCAAGAGGGGAAAAACCGTGGGCATGACTGAATGCGACGTGGTGGATGAAAAAGGCAGCCTCGTGGCCCGCTCCAGCAGCACCTGCATGACCCTGCGCGGAGAGAATGCGCAGGGACGATAGAACCCTCTAACCGCATGTCTTTCTTCTTCAGCAAGTATCTACGAACCTTTCGCCTGATCTATTAAATCGTTATAATGCGAGCCGAGAGCCACATCGCCAATATGAAGAACCTACAAATTCCTGCTTCTTTGCTTCAGCTTTTTCTCCTCTTATTAACAGCCGCAGTTCCAGCGAGGGCGCAGCAGGCGAAGCTCTCGACGCGGTGGGAGGAACTTACCGCGGCCGACTTCGTTCAGGCCATCAAGCGCTCGCAGGGAACCTGTCTGCTTCCCTTCGGCATTTTGGAGAAGCATGGAGCCCACCTGCCGTTGGGTACGGACCTGGTCAACGTCCGTTATCTGAGCCTGACCGCGGCTGACCAGGAATATGTTGTGGTATTCCCGGAGTACTACTTTGGACAAATCTTCGAGGCCAAGCACCAGCCGGGTACAGTGGCCTACAGCCTGCCGCTGCAACTCCAATTGCTGCAAGAGACCACGGATGAGATGGCGCGCAACGGTTGCAAGAAGGTGCTGATCATCAATGGCCATGGCGGCAATGAGCATCTGTTGCCGCTGTTTGCCCAGGCGCAGATGGATCGTCCACACGATTACGTGGTGTATGTTTACTGGCCCTTCCCGAAAGAAGCCGGCCGGCCCCAGAAAAAAGATACCGTGGATATGCACGGGGGCGAATCGGAGACTTCACATACGATGATTTCGCGGCCCGACCTTGTCCATATGGACCGCGTGCAGAATGATTCCGGAAAGGACCTCGCCCGGCAAAATCTACCTCCCGATGTTTATACCGGGATATGGTGGTATGCGCGCTTTCCCAACCACTACTCGGGCGATGCCTCTACAGCAAACAAAGCACTGGGCGAGTTCGATGAGAAAAGCCTGGTCGAAAATGCCGTCGCGGCCATTAAGGCAATCAAGGCCGATCAGGTCAGCCTGCGGCTTCAGAATGAGTTCTACGAAGAGTCCACGCATCCGCTGGATACGAAGCCGAATCAGTAGAAAATAAGAGCTCGTTCAACTAACACAATAGAATGATTCGCAGGCAAAACTTCAGAGCAACGCCAATACCATCATGACAGAAATTTCTTCTCCATCGCATACCCAATTGACGCGCGGTTTCGGGTTGCTGCAGGCCACAGCGCTCAACATCTCCAACGTAGTCGGTGTAGGGCCATTCATTACCATCCCTCTCATGCTGGCAACCATGGGCGGACCCCAGGCAATGTTGGGATGGATTTTGGGCGCGCTGCTGGCCATTTGCGATGGACAGGTCTGGAGCGAATTGGGCTCGGTGTGGCCAGGTTCTGGAGGAAGCTACCGCTATCTAAAAGAAGCTTATGGTCCACAAAAATTGGGGAGCCTATTGGCCTTTCTTTTTATCTGGCAATTCATTCTGAGCGGACCTCTGGAAATCTCATCGGGAATGATCGGCTTTTCGCAGTATGCCAGTTTTTTATGGCCGGCCATCCTGCCCATGACGCGCAAGCTGTTAGCGGCCGCTGTGGGCATTTTCGCCATTGTGTTGCTCTACCGCCGGACGAATCTGGTGGGAAATCTGGCGCTGGTCCTTGGCGCCGGCACCTTGCTCACCCTGCTCACGGTCATAGCATCAGGAGTGCCGCATTTTGATGCCAAGCTGGCATTCTCTTTCCCTCCCGGAGCTTTCAGCTTCAAGACCGGCTTTTTTCTTGGCCTGGG
>QIAW01000611.1 GCA_003225655.1 Acidobacteriota bacterium | reverse complement strand
CAGAGATTGGTTTACCTTCGAACAAAAAGACAAGGTAACTGGCGCCCTGCCACACAAGAATCAGTATCGGTATGAAACTTTTGGCTATAACGTCGGCGGGCCGATCTTCATCCCTGGCCATTTCAATGCCAATCGGGAGAAGGCATTCTTCTTCTTCTCGCAGGAGATTCTGAAAAACACCCAACCCAACAGTTTGCGCAAGTTCACAGTCCCCACCGACCGGGAAATCAACGGAGATTACACGCAGACTTTTAACGGATCCAGTAACGGCGCGACGAAGCCGCTCTTTCTCGCTGACCCGCTGCTGATCGCAGCAGGTAAAAAGTGCACTGCTGCCACTGGTACAAACTCCCAGGGATGTTTTCCAAACCCCAGCAGTACAGGAACGGGCGGGGTTATTCCTGCAAACCGGCTTGATCCCAACTTCCAGAACTTGTTGCGTATATACCCGAAGCCGATGTTTGATTCAACTTTCCAGGCCCTCAACGGTTACAACTATCAAGTTGTAGATACGCAAACCCGGCCGGTTCGGCAGGAAATTCTCCGCGTTGACTACAACTTCACCAACAATCTCAAGGCTTTTGTCCGCGGCATGAATCTGCACACCCACAACAACGGCGTTCAGGCGACCACCAACAAGAACAACTGGAGCCCTGATCCCGCGGATTACACTATTACCGGTCCCAATGTGGGCGGCACCATCACATGGATCATCAATCCCACGCTGGTCAATGAGGTCACCGTAGGCTGGGCAGAGTGGCGTGAACATTACGTTGTCCCCCAGAAGTCTTTAAACGACCTGTTGAGATCGACGGTTGGCTTTAACTACGGCATGATTTTTGCTACTGGCCAATTTACTTCCGCCACCAACCCGTTGGGCATTCTTCCCTTCGTGAGTTACGGTGTCAGCAATTCACCTAATGTCAATTATGACAACCGCTTCCCGCTGAACGACAACGCTTACACGTGGACTTACAGTGAGGGCATCTCAAAGCTCTGGGGCAATCACCAATTCAAGGCCGGCATCCAGAGTGAGCGGGCGACCTACTGGCAGCTTCATACTGGAACCAACGGCTTCCCCGGAAACTTCAACTTCTCTGGCGGCGCCAACAGTTCGGGCAACGGCTTTGCTAATGCCCTATTGGGTAACTTCAATTCGTATACCGAGGCTACCAAGAACGTTAACTATGCTCCTGTAACGCGAATCCTCGAGTGGTACGTGCAGGATACATGGAAAGCCCTGCCTCGCCTCACGCTTGACTTGGGCGTGCGTTTCACCGCTGGCTTGCCACAGATCCCGCGACAGCATATGGCAGCCACCTTTAACCAGTCCATGTACAATCCGGCGGTATCCCCGAAACTCTTTCAGGACGTCACCATTAACGGCACAAATTCTGCGGGTTGCACCGTAAAGGCGGGAACAACGCGTGCTGCCCTTAATCCCCTTACAGGCAAGGTGTGTGATACGACCGGAACCATATTTCCGACGAATGCAGCGTTTCCAACAACCCGCATCGTGCAATTTGTTCCGCTCGGCTACGGGCCCAACCCTGATGGCATGGTCATATCCGGTATCAATGGCTATCCCCAAGGTTTGATCGACTTCGAGGGTGTTTTTGTTGCGCCCCGCTTCGGCTTTGCCTGGGATATCTTCGGTGATGGCAAGACCGCGCTGCGCGGCGGCTTCGGGGTGAACTTTAATCCGCGGCAAGGAGCAGGAGTTCTGGGTGACTTGGACAGCAATCCACCGCTGATTGACAACTTCCAGCAGTTTGACGGTTCGACTTGGAGCGGCAATGGTACCAGCCCGGTCTTCAACGGCGCTTTCCTGGATACGACCGTGGGTAAGTTCCAGAGCCCTGCCAACATCAGTCGCTTGCTCTTGCGGAATAGCACGCAGCCAAGGGCCTATAACACCAGTCTCGGAGTGCAACGGCAGATTGGCTTTGGCACTGTCCTGGACGTTGCCTATGTAGGCAGCTTTGGCCGGCATATGGGACAGTTGTCCGACCTGAACCAGGTTCCGTATGGTGCGCGTTTTGGCTTCATTGATCCTGCCAATCCCGGTACCGCTTCCAAGCCTACTTTTATTGCCGACAACTTTTTACGCTATTTTAGCGGCTACGGCGGGTATGGCAACATGCCTGTATTGAACTTTACCGGCAACTCCAGCTATCACTCGCTGCAGACCCAGGTGACTCACCGCTTTTCGCGTGGCATGCAATTCGGCGGGGTGTGGACTTGGTCGAAGGCCATGGACTATAACGAGACCGACAAATCTAACGTGGCTAGGAATGCAGGATCACCGCAGCTCTACAACTACGGTCCGGCTGGGTACGACCGCACCCACATCGTTGCCATTAACTACCTGGTCAGTTTGCCCAAGGCCAGCCGGTGGTGGGACAACGCGTTTACCAGAACTGCTTTTGATGGCTGGCAGGTCGCTGGCATTACCCGGTTTAGCGCCGGTGCGCCCCTGTTCTTGAGCACCAGCAGTACGGCCAACGGGAACTCCAACACTTTCTTAGGCACTGGTAACCTGCAAGTTCCCAGCGGCGCCAACTCTGATTTGTGGGGTGGCGGTGAGGGCTTCCGTACGAATCTCATCGGTAATCCGCACCTCTCGAGTGGCGACCGCAACTACTTTCACTACATCAATCCTAATGCGTTCACCCTTCCCGACGTGGTGGATTGCAGCACAGCGCCCCCGGGAACGAATATCGTTATTCCCGGAACCGCCTTCTGCCATTTTGCAAACGGCAATTTCGGTAACACGAAGTCATATATTGGCCGTGGGCCTGGTCTTGGCAACTTCAACATGTCGCTCTTCAAGAACTTCAAGGTGGGCGAGCGTTGGAGCATCCAGTTCCGGGCAGAGGCCTACAATGTGTTTAATCACGCGCAGTTCGATGGAGTGAACACGAATCCTAAATTCAATCTGGATGGCACCTTAGCCAACGGGCTCGTATTACAAGCGGACGGCATAACTCCAGCCGTCGCCGATTGGTTCGGTCGAGTCAACAGTTCGCGTGACCCGCGCATCCTGCAGTTTGCTCTGCGTATCACGTTCTAACGCCGGGTAAACAGTTAAACCTTCATTCGCCCCTTCATTGCAGGCTCGAAAGGCCTAAGGTGAAGGGGCGAAAGCTTTTGCGGCCCCGCCAGATAAAGTTCCAGGCCCGATGACATGGCTGTCGTGGGGCATCCTTAGCCGTTTTGCGGACGTCTGAGCCTGCAGGTGAAAATCCTGGCCCTGAGTTTGCCGAAGGGGAAAGACCCCTCCTGCCCCCACGCGCTTCACACCCTATCTGGCCATTGACAACCCTCATAAATGAGGCTTATTATTGAAAACGTTTTCACATGTAAACGTTCTCATGGGCGCGTTTGAGCATTGCAACGTTTGAGGTCACCCCCACAGTCCTCAGAGTTTATTGCTCAGCGCGCCCTGGGATTTTTTAGCTCTTTTAAGTCTTGCAGTGTCTCGTTTTCTGCAATGCTCCAGCGCCAGAGGCGCGGCATGAGTTAGCCCACCCGCGGAAGCGGTGGGTACGCAGGGGAAGGAACTCGAGCCCTGGAGGGGCGGCACCTATTACAGAGGTTGCCATAATCTGCCGGCCAGTGCACAAAGCAGATTTGCGTTTCCTCACCATTTCCTGATCTTTTTAAATTCCCTCAATAGCGATTCCGCAATCGCTGTATTCCCCACCGTGGAAGAGCAGGCCTTCCTTCCAGGCCTGCGTTAAGATGCAAAACAAATGGGCTTCAGCTTAGGTGCTGTGCGGATACTCCAATTCTGGAATTGCCATCAATCGTTGAATGCTCGCCTTCCACTCCTCTGCAAACGGCTCTCTTTCATGACTGTTGAGTTTGTTCGAACATAATGTTCATGGATTTTGATTTGACATAAAAAAGAAAAAGTACAGAATGTAGTCGCTCTTTGACTTCCCATAAAGGGACGTCGGTAAGGGCCCCGCATGACTGCGTTTGCTCCATCCCCCTGAGAGAGAGCGACGCCAGCTTCATCTCGCCTTCCGCACCGGGCAGCAGCGGCGGCCAACTGCGAAGTTGTGCCTCGTGGGCTCGATCTTAGCTGTAACTTCAGGGTTGTAATTCAGGTCGCAAATGAGAGTGTCGAGAACACTCATTTTGATCATTGCGTCTTCGGACGCTAAGGAGAAGGAGTAATGACTGTGATGAAGATGCAACGCATATCCTGTCGTATAACGGCATTTCTATTTTTGTTGATGGTGGCGCTGGCTGCCCAAGGCGCGGCCCAGTGCGTGACCGCGACTGGAGGCGGTAGTTTTGTAAACACTGCCTTTGCCAGCCAAACCGGAACATTTACCGCCACCTTTGATGCTACCACTTCACTGAGCCACATGAACAGCGTGGTCGCGCTCTCGCACGGGGCTGGGACCGCCTATACAGCGTTTGCCAACCTGGTAGCTTTTAATGGGACACAGGGTGTGATCCTGGCGCGCGATGGCGCAGCCTACTCGGCTGTCACCAATGTTCCTTACGCAGGCGGGCAGACCTTTCACTTCCGTCTGGTGGTCAACGTTACGGCGCACACCTATTCGATTTTTGTGACCCCGCCAGGTGGCTCGGAGTTAATCATCGGCAGCGATTTTCACTTCCGCGTCGAACAGAACACGGTGACCAGTCTCAATAATCTTGGAGTATTTGTAGGTGCTACGTCAGGCACGCTCCAAGTTTGCAACTTCGCCATTGGCGGAACCCCAAATTTCAGCCTCTCCGTTTCGCCCACATCACAATCCACCGGCGCCGGCAGCAGCACGAACTACACCGTCACGGTGACTCCTGCCAACGGCTTCAGTGGGGGCGTAACGCTAAGTACCACAGGACTGCCGAGCGGCGCCAGTAGCAGCTTTAGTCC
>QIAW01000610.1 GCA_003225655.1 Acidobacteriota bacterium | reverse complement strand
ATCCCCGTGGGTATTCTGGGCGCCACTGGCGTGGTGGGCCAGCGTTTCATTCAGCTCCTGGAGCACCATCCCTGGTTCGAAACTGCTTGGCTGGCCGCCTCTGAGCGCTCGGCCGGGCAAAGTTATCAGGCGGCCGTCCGCTGGCGCTTAAAGACGCCTATTCCTGGCGGGGTTGAAACCATAAAAATCTCCGCGGCAACCCCCGAGGGCGCCCCTCGGCTGATTTTTTCCGCCCTGGATACGGCTGTCGCTGCCGAGTTGGAACCAAAATTTGCCGCCGCGGGCCATGCCGTGGTTTCAAACTCCAGCGCCCTGCGCATGCAGTCCGATGTTCCGCTGGTGATTCCCGAGGTCAATGCCGATCACATACGCCTGCTGGAATGCCAGTCCTGGCGGCGCGACTATAACGGATTCGTGGTCACCAATCCGAACTGCTCGGCCACCGGCCTGGTGATGGCGCTGGCCCCGCTGCATCATCAGTTCGGGGTGGAACAGGTGTTCGTGGTGACCATGCAGGCCATCAGCGGCGCGGGATACCCAGGTGTTGCGTCGCTCGACATCCTCGGCAACGTGATTCCTTACATCGCCAAGGAAGAAGAGAAAATGGAGTCAGAGTCCTGCAAGATGCTGGGCAAACTCGACGGTACCGGGGTTACGCCTGCCGCCATACACGTCAGCGCCCATTGCAACCGCGTCCCGGTCGAGGATGGCCACACCGAATCGGTTTCCATCAAACTGAAGAAACCGGCAAAGCGAGAAGACATTCTGAAGGCTTTAGCTGAATTCCGTGGAGTTCCCCAGGAGCTGCGCCTGCCCAATGCGCCTCCCAATCCCATCGTTGTGCTTGAGTCTCCTGACCGGCCGCAGCCAACGCTTGACGTAAATATGGGCGCGGGGATGGCGGTAACGGTAGGGCGCGTGCGCCCCTGCCGGCTGCTGGATTGGAAGTTTACGGTCCTGTCACACAACACCATTCGCGGGGCCGCCGGGGCTGCGCTGCTCAACGCGGAGCTGCTCAAGGCGCAAGGATACCTGTGATTGTCATGAAATTCGGCGGCACTTCTGTCGAAGATGCCGCCGCCATGGAGCGCGTCTGTGAAATCGTGCGCTGCCGTCTCTCCTCGAAACCTGTGGTTGTGGTCAGCGCCATGGCCAAAGTCACCGACCAGTTGGTGGCCATGGGACAGGCCGCCGGGCGCAGCGACTCCGACTCGGCTCTGGCCATGTCGCGCGCCATGCGCGAGCGCCACTACAACGCCGCCAGCGAGCTGCTGGGCACGGGACTGTTCACCCGCTTCCACGCCGAACTGGAGAGCGATTTTAACGCGCTTGACGAGTTATTGCGCGGCATTGCAGCGGTGGGCGAAATTACTCCGCGCAGCACCGACGCGGTGCTTTCATTTGGTGAACGGCTTTCCAGCAAAATCGTGGCTGCTGCGTTCTCAGCTCACGGCATCAACTCTGCTTTGGTAGATGCGCGCGCCTGCATCATCACCGACACCACGCACACCCGCGCTCTCCCCTTGTTTGACGAAATTAATGCCCGGCTTCTGGCCCAGGTTCAGCCGCTCATTCAGCAAGGCATCGTTCCTGTGATGGGCGGCTTTATCGGGGCCACATTGACGGGAACTCCGACCACCATCGGCCGCGGAGGGTCGGACTTTTCCGCCGCGATCGTGGGCGGCGGCCTGAATGCCGAGCGCATCGAAATCTGGACCGACGTCGACGGCATGATGACCACCGATCCCCGGCTCTGTCCCCAGGCGCGCCGCATCAAGGAGATCAGCTTTGACGAGGCCGCTGAGCTGGCTTACTTTGGCGCCAAGGTGCTGCACCCGGCAACCATGCTGCCGGCTATCCAGAAGAACATTCCGGTGCATGTGCTCAACTCGCGCAATCCGAAGAACGAAGGCACACGCATCACCGCGCGCGCTCCCCATTGCCGTAACGCAATTAAATCCATCGCGGTCAAGAAACGCATCACCATCGTGGACCTGGTAGCTACACGCATGTTGATGGCACATGGCTTTCTGCGCTCCGTCTTCGAGGTCTTTGACCGCCATCGCTGCCCCGTGGATATGGTTTCCACGTCGGAGGTCAGCGTCTCGCTTACCATTGATTCCAATGAGGCCATTCCGGCCATTGCGAATGATCTTCAGAAGCTGGCCGACGTGAAATATGCCGGACGCAAGGCCATCATCTGCCTGGTGGGCGAAAATGTGCGGGAAACGCCGGGAATCGCCGGCCAGGTGTTCGGCTCTATCGCAGACGTCAACATACGCATGATCTCCCAGGGCGCCTCGGAGATTAATATCAGCTTTGTGATCGACGAAGATGACGTACCGCGCGCGGTGCAACTTCTGCACCAGAAGTTTTTTGCCGAAGTCGATCCGGCAATCTTTGAATAGCAAGTTGTTATCGCAATTTACTTTCAGCACTGAAGACATGTATCAGGGCATGACTTTAGTCGTGCCGTAAGCTGTAAATTTTCTCGGGCTTTAACCCCTGCAGTTTCGTCCTCTATACCAATTCCGAGTGTTCCAGCCCATCTCTACTCTTTTCTCAACATGACGGCTGATGCTGGCCCGGCAGGTACAATAGAACAATTCTATGAAACTCATCATCCTCGGTCGTGGAAAAACCGGCTCTCTGGTCGCTGACATCGCCCGCGAAAAGGGCCACGACATTCGCGTTCTCGATGTCCCGGAAAACCAGAATGCTGCAGGATTGACTCCCGATGCCGTCAAGGGCGTTGATGCTGCTATCGACTTCACTGCACCCAC
This sequence comes from Acidobacteriota bacterium, assembly GCA_003225655.1. Classification (GTDB taxonomy): domain Bacteria; phylum Acidobacteriota; class Terriglobia; order Terriglobales; family Acidobacteriaceae; genus QIAW01. The sequence goes on along the minus strand of QIAW01000610.1, from coordinate 139 downwards.
GGCCGTCATGGCCAACATTGAGGCCTGCATTCGCCTGGGCGTGAACATGGTCGTAGGGACTACCGGCTGGTACTCTGAGCTGCCACGCGTCAGGCAGTTGGTAGAGCGCAGCAGCATGGGATTTTTGTATGCCTCCAAC
>QIAW01000606.1 GCA_003225655.1 Acidobacteriota bacterium | reverse complement strand
ATACTTGGGATCAAACGAGAGGACGCGTTCCAAATCCGCCCTCGCCGCCGGATAATCTCCTAACTGCAATTCGCACAGCGCCCGTCCATAGAACGGACTGGGCATGTTGGCGCGCGCGGTAATCGCTTTATCGAAGCACTCGCGTGCGCGCACATAGCTTTTCTCTTCGCTGTAAAGCTCACCCAGCTCTTCGTAGTTGCCGACAGAAGGGTTGTCCAAGATCGCGGTTTCCAGTTGCTTCAATCGTTTGCGCCGGTGCATCCACTGGAACGAATGGTTAAGCCGCAGATCGGGCAATGCTTCCACCACCAGATATACCAGCGCGCCAATGGGGCCGCCAATGATGATGATCCACAGCCAATAGGTGTCAGGCCTTCGCTTGATGAAGTGAGCAATGGCCATGGCCCATAGGACCAACGTCAACGGTGTGAACGATCCAAATGGCATGTGAGGGATGCAAGGGAATATAGCATAAAGACAGCTACAAGCTGCAAACTGCAAGTCACAAGCTGCAAGCTTTTGGCTCTTAGCTCTTAGCTCTTAGCTTTTAGCTTCAAAACCCCTGGGCTCAGAAATCAGTACTTCGTACTTCACTGGCAACTGACTACTGACAACTGCTTTTCAGAGCCGGTGTAAAATAAACCCAGTGAGCTCACGTATCAAGCTGCTGGCCATCGATATTGACGGCACGCTTCTGGATTCCAAACATCAGTTGCCGGCTGGCAATCAGCAGGCCCTGCAGCGCGCTCATGATGCCGGGGTCGAGGTGGTGCTAGTGACCGGGCGCCGCCACCAGTACGCGATGTCAATCGCAGGCATGCTGGGATTTGAGCACTGGATCATCAGCTCCAATGGCGCTGTGACTCGCTCCACCAGCGGCGAGCCCTTTCATCGCGACCTGCTACCCATGGCCTCAGCGCGGGCACTCATCGCGCATATGGATTCCTTCCGCCGGCAACTGGTGCTGACTTTTGACGTTGAGACCAGGGGCGCAATTGTCATTGAAGAATTAGAAGCCATGACGCGCAGCATCCGCCTCTGGCTGGAGCGGAACATGGAGTACATCGAATTTGTCCGGCCCATTGAGAACGCCTTGCTGACCGACCCGGTGCAGGCCATGTTCTGCGGACCCATCGCGCTGATGCGGCAGGCCGAGGCCCTGCTGGCTGACCCAGCCATCCGGGCCCAGGCTACGATCCTGAAGACGCAATACGATCACCGTGACCTGTGCATTCTTGACGTGCTCAATCGTGACTGCTCCAAGGGACATGCGGTCAAACGCTGGACGGCATTCAAGGGATTGGACCCGGAAGAGGTCATGGCCATTGGTGACAACTATAACGACGTGGAAATGCTTGAATTTGCCGGACATGCCGTTATCATGGAGAATGCCTGCCCTGAGCTCAAGCAGAACGGCTGGCAGGTTACACTATCGAATGACCAATGCGGAGTAGCTGCCGCCATTGAGGGAATCTTGCATTAAAGCCCTGTAGCCGGCATTGAGTTGAGTTATTAGATTTGAGTCTGCATAAAAAACTCGTGGCCTGCGTTTTCCTGCTGCTGCCGGCATTGCCGGCGCTGGCGGCTGATCTCGCTGTGTTGCAGAACGGCTTCTCCATTCGCCATGAGCGCCGTGAGGCCCTGGGAACCATTACCCGCCTCTACCTGGATGGCAGCCCGCAATCCGGCTACGTGGATGTGCCCAGCGACCAGATTGTCTCCATCGAACATGATGACTCGCTCGCGCCGCAGCCGGTGGTGTTGCAGCCGGTGCCCACTCCGGGCAATACCATCGATGATTTCGTAAATGCCGCCAGCCTCAAGCACGGCATAGACCCGGATTTGATTCAGAGCGTGATCCGGGCGGAAAGCGGATTCAATCCCAAAGCGGTCTCGCGCAAGGGAGCGAAGGGGCTGATGCAACTGATGCCGGCCACCGCCTCCAAGCTCGGCGTGGCGAACTCGCTCGACCCGGCCGCGAACGTCGACGGCGGCACGCAGTATCTGCGGGAGCTGCTGGAGCGGTATAACAACGATCTTGTCAAAGCATTGGCCGCGTACAATGCCGGTCCGGAGCGCGTAGAGAAATATAAGGGCGTTCCCCCATATCGCGAGACCTATGCCTATATTTCGCGCATCATCGCTGACTTTAACCGCAAGAAGCTGGCCCAGTATGCGGCGGCGCATCCGGCAGCGCCCCGGACCGCAAAACGGGCATCCAAGACCAGCCGTGCGGCCGCTGCTTCCAATACCTTGACGACCACACCGACCACCGCGGATGCGCAGCAATCCGCCTCCAACTAGGAGCCCTGGCCCTCCCCATCCATGAAGAAAAGACAGCTTCTACTCTTGATTCTCGCCGCCGCTGTGCTGGGCTTCCTCGTTTACCTGCAGGTACAACACTGGAGAACATTTGACTGGGAGAAATTTGTCGACCAGACGGAAGATGTACATTGGACCAAGGTCGTCATCGGCGTCCTCCTAATTTACCTGGCAGATGGACTGCGCGCACTGCGTTGGGCTATTTTTCTTAAACCGGTGCGAAAAGTCCCAGCCCGCGACCTGGTGGGGACCCAGTTCATCGGGTTTACCGGCTTGGCGCTGTTAGGGCGCCTGGGCGAACTCTTACGCCCTTACCTGATTGCGCGCAAACTTAACCTGAGTTTCTCGTCGCAATTGGCGGTTTGGACGGTAGAGCGCATTTTTGACTTCGCGGCAGTGACGCTGTTGACGTCACTGGCATTATTTTCATCCAGGTCAGTCAAGCATCTGGAGCACTACCAGCAGTTACCTATCGCCGGGATTCTGCTGATACTCCTAGTTCTGCTCGGGACTGTAATTGCTTATCTGATCCGCCGCTATACGGCACTCATTGCTTCCGCGGCCGAACGCATCTTTCATCGTTTCCCTGCAATTGGGCGCTCGTTGGCGGGCAAAGTTACGGCTTTCGGTGAAGGGCTTAATACCATCAGTGATGTGCGCTCTTTCTTTGGCTGCGCCGGTATTTCCTTGTCCATCTGGATTCTTGTTTCGCTCACCTACCTGCTGATTACCCATGCCTATCCTCGCCCGCTGCATAGCTTGACTTGGACTCACGCAGTCCTGCTGATGTTCTTCAGCGTCGCTGGAGGCGTGCTGCAACTGCCGGTGGTGGGCGGCGGCTCGCAATTCATGACCATCACCGCGCTGACGTACTTTTACCTCATCCCCAATGAGATGGCGGTGAGCTGCGGCATCCTGCTCTGGCTGGCAACCTTTATGTCCGTCATCCCGCTGGGGCTGATTTATGCCCACTTTGAGCATGTCTCTTTCCGCCAGCTTACCCGTGCCAGCCAGAAAGCAGAAGAGAGCCTGGCAGGCTGACGTATCGCCGGCGTTTCGCCGGCTGGTGTGAGGGTCTCGCCCACACGCTTCAAACGAGGCCAGCTCATTGTAGAGACGTAGCTTGCTACGTCTCTGCCGGCCACTGACCAGGATTCCCTGCCGAATGATTTACAATAAACCTTCGTTTCCTCTACCATGAAATGTCCATTCTGCGGGTTTGTGAATGATAAAGTCGTGGACTCGCGCGAGAGCAAAGAAGGCGAGTCCATCCGCCGCCGCCGCGAGTGTCTGAAATGCGAAAAGCGCTTTACCACCTACGAGCGCATTGATGAAATCCCCTACATGGTGGTCAAGAAAGACGGCCGACGCGAAAAATTCGATCGGCAGAAGGTCTTAAGCGGCCTGCTGCGGGCTTGCGAGAAGCGCCCCATCTCCATGGGCAAGCTGGAGCAGATTGTGAACGAGGCTGAGGCCTTTGTGATTGATTCCCCCGAGCGCGAGCGCAAGACCAGCGAGATGGGCGAACTCATCATGAACCACCTCAAGAAGCACGACAAGGTGGCCTACGTGCGCTTCGCCTCGGTCTACCTGGATTTCAAAGATGTGAAGGAATTCATGGATGAGCTCAAAGACCTGCTCAAAACCAAGGAGAGCGCTCCTGCACCGGTGAAAGCAAAGCCAGGAGCCAAGGGATGACACTCCGAAGCTCGATCTGCTGATCGTTGGCGTTCCTAAAAACTGCTCATGCATACCATCACCCTCATTCCCGGCGACGGAATCGGTCCTGAAGTGACCAACGCGGTGGTCCGCATCCTGGAGGCCACCGGCGTCAAATTCCATTGGGAAAGTTTCGCTGCCGGCGCTGAAGCTTACGAAAAATATAAGGAATATCTTCCCCAGGAGCTGCTCGCCTCTATCGAGCGCAATCGGGTTGCGCTCAAAGGGCCCATCACCACGCCCATCGGCACAGGATTCTCCAGCGCCAACGTGGCGCTGCGCAAGAAGTTTGAGCTCTTCGCCAACTTCCGCCCTATACGCAACCTGCCGGGCGTGCCAACGCGCTATCCCGGCGTTGACCTCATCATTGTGCGCGAGAACACCGAAGGTCTGTACTCGGGCATCGAGCATGAAGTGGTACCGGGAGTGGTGGAGTCGCTCAAGATCATCACCGAAAAGGCCTCCACGCGCATCGCGCGCTTTGCCTTTGAGTATTCCCGCCGCGAAAAGCGCAAAAAAATCTTCGCCATCCACAAGGCCAATATCATGAAGCTGAGCGATGGCCTGTTTCTGCGCTGCGCCCGCAACGTCTCCAAAGAATATCCTGAGATTACCTACGGCGAGCACATTGTGTATAACACCTGCATGCAACTGGTCATGAACCCCTATCAATATGACGTGCTGCTGCTGGAAAATCTTTATGGCGATATCATCTCTGACCTGTGCGCGGCTTTCGTCGGAGGCCTGGGGCTGGTTCCCGGCGCTAATCTGGGAACTGAGTGCGCCATCTTTGAAGCTGTACACGGCTCGGCGCCCGACATCGCCGGAAAGAACATTGCCAACCCAACAGCGTTGCTGCAATCCTCTGTTTTGATGTTGCGCCACATTGGCGAAACCAATGCGGCCGAGCGGGTACAGGCCGCACTGGAACGCGTGTATCAGAGCAAAGAGAAACTGACCCGCGACATAGGCGGGACCGCTTCAACCACCGAATTCGCTGATGCGGTAATCGCAGCCATGTCGGTGGCTACGGCTACAAGCTGACACATAAGGGACACAGGCTCAGTTCTTAAAAGCTCTTAACGGCTCGGTTTGCACGAAAAGCTTTGTATCAGGGCACGACTTCAGTCGTGCCGATAAGTCAACTATTTGATTGGGCTTTAACCCCTGCCTATGGCATTACGGCTGAAAGCCATGTTCCTTTAAAGCTATTTTATGAATAATCTCCATCTGCAAAAATTGACCGTGCTTTTGTTGTTGTTAAGTTTTTTGCCGGGTTGCGACCAAGGCACAAGCCCTCCCCATTCGGATTCTCCAAAAGCATCTGCAGGGACACCCATCGATTCGTCTACTATTGGTTCCATTTCGGGAACCATCAATTTCACCTATGGATATGGGCTGCTCCCTGGCGGCGAAAGGACCCAACCTGGCGGAAACCGTGATCGCGAATCAGGGCAAACTGCAAAATGTTTTCGTGTATGTAAAAGACGGACTGGAAGGCTACGCTATCGCCAAGCCCTCGCAGCCCGCGGTTCTCGACCAAGTGGGCTGCCGCTACACTCCGCACGTACTCGGATTGGTCGCAGGACAGACCCTGAGAATCCTGAACAGCGATAGCACCATGCACAACGTGCATCCCGTGCCCAAGAACAATCAGCAGTGGAACGAAAGCCAGATGCCCAAGGGCGAACCCAAGCAGCGGACATTCGCCAACCCCGAGCTGCTGCTGCCCATCACCTGCAACCAGCATCCCTGGATGAAGATGTACGTGAACGTCGTCAGCAATCCGTTTTTCGCGGTCAGCGATGACAAGGGTAATTTCACCATCCAGGGCCTGCCACCTGGGACATACACGATTGCCGCAGTGCACGAGAAGCTGGGAACACAGGAGATGAAAGTTACAGTCGAACCCAAGCAGAATCAGTCGGCGGACTTTATCTTCAAGCCGTAATAACTCAGAAGTACAACCCACTGCTACTTCGCGCGCCATTCCCTTTCATTCAAAGCGCTTTGTTACAATAATTAGGTTCCACTCAGGGAGTTTTTTCTGTCTGCCGCAGCAACTTATAACCAGGCACTCCATCGCTTTCTGGTTTTCCTGGCCATTATTACTTTTCTTCTGCTGATCGCCGGGGCTCTAGTCACCAGCAATCAGGCAGGGCTTGCTGTCCCCGACTGGCCCACATCGTTCGGACATCTATTCAAAATCCCACCCATGGTGGGCGGAATTAAATACGAACACGGCCACCGCATGCTGGCCGAGTTTGTCGGCCTGCTGACTATTGTTGCCGCCTTCCTCACCCAATTCAAAGACCAGCGCTCCTGGATGCGCAAGCTGGGATGGGCGGCGCTGCTGCTGGTG
>QIAW01000609.1 GCA_003225655.1 Acidobacteriota bacterium | reverse complement strand
ATACTGATTCCAATCTTCTATAGACTACTGCGCTATCTTTCTGATTTTCCTATTCCGCTCAACGCCGGCATTTTCGGGCTGGTTGATCGGCAGGTTGTGGACGCCATCAATAACCTCGCTGAAACCAACCGCTTCATCCCCGGCCTCCGTGCCTGGACCGGTTTTCGCACTAGTGTCGTGTTGTATGAGCGCAAGGCCAGGGCAGACCGCGCTCCCAAGCAAACGCTCACCCGTCTGCTCCGGTATGGATTGGACGCGATCTTCAGCTTTAGCTACAAACCGCTGCGCTTGAGCTTGGTGCTGGGAATATTTACCGGGGTCGGCGCCTTGGTTGCAGGGATCGCTCTAACCATCTGCCGGATCATGGGGGTGGGTTTGTTTGGCCAGCCGGTGGTCGTCGGATATACCACCACCATTGTGTCGATCCTTTTCCTGGCCGGAGTCCAGCTGGTTTGCATTGGAATTCTCGGCGAATATCTAGGACGGATTTATGACGAAGTCAAACGCCGGCCTCTTTATTTCGTGCAGAAGATCCATGTCCACGAGCCAGTGGCCGCGACTACGCCGCTGCAGGTCGAGGCCCTCGCCGCAAGCGCCTCCCGCCATTAAATGCACCCCGAGGAATACCGCAAGCTCGCAGCCCGAGACCAGGTGCACTGGTTTTACCGCGGCAAACGGGCCATCGCGCTTCGTTGGATCCAAAGCTACGCCAAGCTCCATGCCCGTGATCTGTTGCTCGACTGCGGATTTGGTGTTGGCACGTGGCTGGTCGAAATGGCGGGACGCTGCCGCGTCGTTGGCATCGACGATCACCCCGATAGCATTGCCATCGGCTCTGCCCAAGTGATGGCCAAAGGGGGCGCAGTTCTGTGTGCAGAAGTGAACCGCATTCCACTGGCCGATGGTACCGTTGCCGTGGTTACCCTGATGGACGTCCTGGAACATCTGGATGAGGACATCGCAGCTTTGCATGAGGCGGTTCGTGTAGCCCGCAGCGGCGGCATCATTCTGGTGATCGTTCCTGCTTTTCCGTCGTTGTGGAGTGATTGGGATGTTTCACTTCACCATCGCCGTCGGTATGAACGCGCAACTTTGCTGGCCAAGCTGAACCAGACCAACGCCGATATCCTTCGGTGCACTTTCATCAACAGCCTCGCGTTTCCCGCGATCGCTGCCATTCGCTGGCTGCGAAATGTCTTGCCGTCGCCTGGGATTCGGCAGCGCGCCGAAGACAAAGTTCCCTTCGAAATACTTAACCGCGCCCTGTACCACGCCTTCGTTCAACCCGCACTTTGGCCTTGGTTTCAACCGCCGTTTGGGGTCTCGTTGCTGGCGATCTTGAGAAAAAGGGACTGAGTGCAAAACGCAGCCACCACACCGATTTCAGCCAGCTACGGTCAGGGCCGATTGACACGAGGCTTGCTGCTGATCTTTGCCATCGCCTTCCTGCTGCGGCTCTTCATGGTGTTGCATTTCGCCAAACCGCCGGTATCAGACATGTGGTGGAATGACCAGGTGGGTCAAAATCTGGCCGCCGGCCATGGTTTTACTGCCAGCCCTCGGCCTCCATACGTTCCCGGTGTCTACCGCTCGCCTGGATATCCTGCCTTTCTTGCCGTCGTTTATAAAGTGGCGGGACATTCTTTTCGAGCCGTTTACATCGCCCAGGCGATTATCGACTCATTCACCGCCGTCCTCATCGCGCTGGTAGCGCTGCTTGTATCTGGGACCCGCGCGATGTTTCTTACTGGGTTTGCCTATGCTCTCTATCCTTACCCCGCAGTCTTTTGCGGCGAACTCACCCAGGACATTCTGCTCGTTTTCTCTGTCACCCTCGCGTTGCTCTTGGCTATTCGCGCACGGGATGGCGGCCGGGTTTTGCAGTTTCTTACACTTGGGATAGCTGTGGGGGCTGCCGCACTTGTGAAGCCTTTCCTGGTCTTGTTCCTTCTGATTTGCGCCGTCGTGCTCGCCTCCGCAACCTACAACCGAAAGCGCAGGGTCATAGGCATCGCACTCATGACGACGGCAATGGCCGTTACCATATCGCCGTGGATGATTCGCAATTACGTCATCTTCCATGCCTTTGTGCCGTTGTCGGTAGGTTCAACCGGGGAAAATCTGTTCCTGCTGCTGGATGAGATCAAGGGCGGGGAACAGGCCACTATCGGGCCTTTCGAGACGCATCCAGAGTTTTGGCCCGAGAAGTATCGGTCTGCTGACGTCAACCAGTACTTACGCGATTTCCCGGATGGCGAGCGCCTTATCGCGATCGAGCATGAACGAACTCGACTCGCCCTGGCAGAGCTCCGGCCACAGTGGCGGGGTTACTTGTATTTAGTCATCCGCCACATTCCGCGA
>QIAW01000109.1 GCA_003225655.1 Acidobacteriota bacterium | reverse complement strand
GAAATCACCGTGCATGCGGGAGAATTTCTCGTGATTCCTCCCGCTGTGCCGCACGCAGCCGAAGCACGGGAGGATTGCGTCGTGATGGATGTCTTCAGCCCCCCGCGCGCCGACTGGGCGGCGAAAGAAGACGGCTACCTGCGCGGGAAATGATTGATGGAAATGCGTCAGGCGCTGACGACTTTTCCGTCACTTCCTTTTATTTCGTTGGCTCCAGGACCTCGACCTCATGAAAGCGTTCCAGATCAACCATGACCGGCCTTCCATCGGAGGGCCTGCTGAACACGTTGGCGAAGCGCGCATTCCAGATGACATCATGGGCAACATAGGAAGAGCGGCTATAGACCACCTGAGCAAAGGTCTCGTCCACGCCATTCAGCAGGATGAGGAACTCAGCCTTCGATTTGAGCAAGTCCTGGTGTGTCATGCTGTGGAGCGGGCTGCTCTCGTCAATGGGATGCACCACCGTCCAGGTCAGCGGGAAGAAGGTCACCTTCTCGCGCTCCAGCGCCAGCGGATAGTATTGCCGGATGTGGCCGCGTTCAGTGACTTCAAAACGGGAAAACAGCACCTTGGCCTGCATTTCAATGATCTCGTTGCGCCGGGCGTTGATGATGCGGAATTGAAAGGCAGTTATGCCGCGGTAAGGCGCAATGAGCGCATTCTGGCTGTAAATGATCTTCGCCGTGGGCCGCGAAAAGCGGGCAAAGATCACTCCCGCCAGCAGCGCAACCGTCAGCAGGCTGACCAGCGCCTCGAACGTGGCCAGAGAATTGGCGGAAAAGCCCGCGGGAACTACATTGCCATATCCGATGGTGGTGAAGGTCTGAATGCTGAAGAAAAAGGCCCGCCAGAAGCCGGTACCGGTGTGCGAGTCGCCCTGCAATCCCTGTGGACCGCAAGCCAGAAAGCCCAGCGCGAAAAGAATGTTGATCAAAACGAAAGAGCCCGCCATGACCGCAATAAACTGCGACGCGCTCATGGTCAGCAGCAACTGATAGGCATGGAGCGAGCGCCAGAAGCCCAGCCCCTCGCGATGCACATTGAAGCTTCCGTCCCGGTTCAGCAGCCGTTGCGCGGATTGTTGCGAAACCACGCTGCCAAAGCCGAGGTCACGGTTTTCTTTCTCCTGCGGGTTCGCCAGGGACCTGGTGTCAGAAGTAGCCATGATTGCCGCCCTGAAGCAGATTGTAACGAATTCCGGGCTAAATATTTTTCGCTCTGGAGTTCAAATGACAATCGGGATAGAGTGATGCCGTGATGTTGGCCTTTCTGTATGCCCCGGCCCTGCTGTTGATTTACTACCTGGTGGTGTGGTTTCTTCATGGACGCGATCCCAAACCAGGGCCGGTCGTGCCCCGCTACACGCCCCCACCCGGGCTAACGCCGGCGGCTGCGCGCTATCTCCAACTGAACGGCACCGACGGCCGGAGCCTCGCGGCCCTGCTGGTGGATTTGGCGCTTCGCAAGCGCATCACCATCGAGCCACAGGATGGAAAGTACCGCGTGCGTTTCGTGAACTCCCCGGTGCCCCTCGATACGCTGCCCCCTGAAGAAAAGATTGCGATGGAATTGCTCTTGGCCTGGAATACCCCCACAACCGCCGATCCTGTGACCCTGGATATGAGCTATGTGCCCCGCAACTCAGGGCTTGTCAGCGGAATTGAAGGTGCTCTGCGGAAGCAATACGACGGAGTTTTCTACAGCCACAATTACGGATTCATCGCTGGGGGCGTATTGGCCACCTGTCTCTGGGCTGTGGCTATGGCACTCATCACCCCCAACCGGGATGGTTCGCTGGTATTTCTCACTGTGTGGTTTTTGTTCACCAATTTCATTCTGGGAATCATCTTCGCGGCCAGGGTGGTCCCTGCGCTCAAGAGCGCATACCGCGTCAGGATGGCAACCCAAAATCTGGCTTACACAATTCTGGTGTTGGCAGCTTTTCTGGGTATGTCTGGCTTCGTGGCCTTCCACATGGCGCGGCAATCGTCCCCGCAATTTATTGCGGCGTTGTGTTGCGCGCTTGTGATCAATGTGGTTTTTGGTTCAATCATGAAAACATTGACTCCCAAAGGCCGCGAGATGATGGACTACCTTGCCGGTTATCGCCAGTATCTG
>QIAW01000604.1 GCA_003225655.1 Acidobacteriota bacterium | reverse complement strand
AGTTCTACAACGATTCTGGCTACGCCCCCGATATAGATCGGATCATAATCCGCTAAAACACTCCACCAGCCTCGTTCCCTGTACTCCTGCTTCGCCCCGTCAAATTACAGAAAACAATACACTTCGCTGCCTTACAGGCGAATGTCTGGTAACGTCTTGAGACACCGCGCCCACTTTTCAAGGGAATCTGGGAAGGATACAACCTGCCTGCCAGTTGAAGCAAAAAACAAACCGTATCGTAAGTATTTCACGGTCTAACGGAGGATATAGTGAAATCAGTCATAACGTTCAAGCTCGGCGCAATTGTCATCTCGGCACTGCTTTTGGCGGCAGTAGCGCATGCCGGTGTCATATGGGACGGCAGTGCGTCCAAGGGCACCAGTGTTTTTGGAAACCTAAATTGTGACAGCCCAGGCACCGTCACTGCTGTTAACGACTCAACCTTCGGCAGAGTCTGGCGTTTCGATAAACCCGCGGGTGACAAGCGCTGCGAGGCGCACGGAGCGGCCAGGTTCCACGCGGCCATAGGTGGGACCTACTACATTGGATGGCGATCACGGCTGACCACCACCGCTGATGATAACGCCAATTTCCAGTGGAAGGCGTTCGGGCGTCCCCTGCTGCAGAATTTTCCGCTGGTGCTGAAGAACCTCCACGGCATGTGGATGCTGGGCTACAGCCCGGACGGCAACCTGCGTCCGATTTTCCAGACGAAGGCCAGCGCCGGCGTCTGGCACTCGCATGTCCTGCTGATCCACGTGTCAGATAACGCCAAGGCCGGTTACGTGGAGTACTGGCTTGACGGCAAACATGTGACCTTTACCAACGGTTCGACGCGCTTCATGGCCAGGACCTTCGACGGCACCTCGGTAGACCCGAAGTGGGGGGTCTATGGAGGGACGAGTGTGCACATGCAGAACTTCGTGACCTCCCTCAAGATCGGCACCACCTTCGCGGATGTAGCACCGTAATCCCACCTGAGTTTCTGAGGCACACGCCATCATCACAGTGGCGTGTGCCTCAGTAGCCCTAAAAAATCCAGGATGCTCTTCGCCGCCCTTTGTGCCTGCTCACACGAGCCCCGCCAGATCAGTTCTATCGTCGTCATCCTCATGACGGACCGCACATAAGCACAAACTTCCTTATCGGGCACTCGCAAGCCGGGTGGAGCGAAGTTGTCGTCCCCAGCCACGAGCACGATACCTTCGTTAGACCTAGCCATTCGGGCGATGCGCAGGTACACCATTCGTAAAAAAAGAACTGGGACTGTCGATTTTCCCGCGATCAAGCGTCGTAATGATGAGCAAAGGATGCCGGAAGGAGACGAGCCTCAAGATGTCTTGTAATTGCCGAGTACGACTCTTGAGAGGACTAAGGCCCAGGAAAATCGTTATTCTCGCGAAGCGCAGAAGCGCAGATCGAATAAATTTGCATCCTTCTGCGAGTCATGGAATCTGATCACTTTATCTGCAAGCGCGTACTGCAGAGATTCAACAAGCAATCAGCTTCGATGACGGCGATTGCGTAACCATGCGGTCTCCGGTACGGTGACCGCCGCCTGAGTTTGCGCGTTTGTGTGTTTACAGAGGGGGTTCGTCGGCAATCATGTTTGCGACGGGCCGCTAGTCACCGCTTAATTTCAACCGTTGTCCACATGTAAGAGATGTAAGAGGAGATCATGGCGAAACGAATATTTCTTACGCTGGCCGTGGCGGCAGTACTCATCATTTCCCTCGGCTACTTCAAGACACGACAAATTCAGGCAGCCGTGCAGGCGCATAGCTTCCAGCCCCCGCCAGAGGCGATCACGACAGTTGTAGTTAAACAGGAGACGTGGCCGACAACGCTGAGCGTTGTGGGAACAATGGAGGCCGTGCATGGGGTCACGGTGAGTGCGGACCTTCCCGGCACCGTCGACCGAATCAACTTCGATTCCGGCAAGCCGGTTCAACAGGGAGAGGTCCTCATACAACTCGACACGCGGCAAGAGCGGGCCCAGTTGGCTGCCATGGAAGCGCAGCGCGATCTCGCCAAGATCAACTACGCTCGTTATGACGAGCTGCAGAAACAAGGCGTTATCTCCAAAATGGATTACGACAAGGCAATAGCAGACCAAAAGCAAACGGAAGCGAACGTTGGAGAGATCCGCGCGGCGATTGATCGCAAGACCATCCGGGCGCCGTTTTCCGGAGTGCTGGGGATCCGCCAGGCGAATCTCGGTCAATATCTGGCTGCTGGCAGTCCAATTGTCCCTCTTCAATCATTGAATCCGATCTACGTTAACTTCAGCGTTCCGCAGCAGGTCATTGGCCAGGTGAAAGTGGGAGACAACGTTCGGCTCACAACCGAGAACCTGGCGGGCCACAAGTTCGCGGGCCGAGTGAATGCCATGGATTCGATCGTTGACCAGGCCACACGCAACATCCAGGTGCAGGCAACGCTGGCCAATCCTGAAGGCAAGCTGCGACCCGGCATGTTTGTCCAGGTTGAGGTGGGTGTGGGCGCCAGCCGTTCAGTGTTCGCGCTGCCGGCCTCCGCGATCAGCTACGCTCCCTTCGGGGATTCGGTGTTTATTGTCTCGGACCTCAAGGGCCCGGACGGAAAGAGCTACCGCGGCGTACGCCAGCAGTTCGTCAAGGTAGAGGGCGCACGTGGCGACCAGGTCGGCGTTGTCTCAGGCATCAATCCCGGTGACGAGGTTGTGACCTCAGGTGTCTTCAAGCTGCGCAACGGCGCGGCGGTGGCGGTCAACAACAAGATCCAGCCGGAAAACAATCCGGCTCCCAAGCCCGAGGACAACTAGATGAAGTTCACAGATCTATTCGTCAAACGTCCGGTCCTCTCAATTGTTGTCAGCCTGGTGATTCTGATCGCGGGCCTGCAGTCTATTCGTTCACTGAGCGTGCGGCAGTATCCGCGTAGCGACATCGCGGTGGTGCAGGTCTCCACGGTGTACGTGGGTGCAAACGCTGACCTGGTCCGTGGATTCATTACCACCCCGCTGGAGCGCGTGATTGCCAGCGCCGACGGCATTGATTACATGGAGTCCTCGAGCGCCCAGGGCGTCAGCACGATTACCGTGCATTTGAAGCTCAACTACGACACCAACGCAGCGCTCACCCAGATACAGTCCAAGGTGGCCCAGGTCCGCAATGACCTGCCACCCGAAGCCGAGGCGCCAATCATTGATCTGCAGACGGCCGATACCCAGTTTGCGGCAATGTACCTGGGGTTCTCCTCCGCCGACCTTGACCAAAACCAGATTACCGACTATTTGACGCGCGTGGTGCAGCCCAAGCTGAGCGCCATCAGCGGCGTCCAGCGCGCCGATATTCTGGGAAAACGCACCTTCGCCATGCGCGTCTGGCTCAAGCCGGAAAAGATGGCGGCCCTCGGCATTACGCCGTCGTCGCTGCGTGATGCCCTCGCCAACAACAATTATCTTTCGGCGCTGGGAAAGACAAAAGGCTCAATGGTATCCAGGACAAGGGAACTGTAGTCCGTCTCGGCGAAATTGCTGATGTCGTGCTGGGCGCTGAGACCTACGACGAGGACGTCCGCTTTAACGGAGAGTCCGCGACCTTCATGGGTGTCTGGGTTCTGCCTACGGCCAACTCGCTCGAGGTCATCAAGAAAGTGCGCGAGGCCATTCCGGAAATCCGGGCCCAGTTGCCGGTCGGCATGAAGGTCGGCATCCCCTACGATTCCACGGGGTACATCCAGGACGCGATCAAAGAAGTTTTGCATACACTTAGCGAGA
>QIAW01000603.1 GCA_003225655.1 Acidobacteriota bacterium | reverse complement strand
GTTGGGTCTCATCGGAATGCACGAACGTCTGAATGCCCTGGGTGGAACACTACAAGTCAACTCCGAGCCGGCTGGTGGAACGAGCCTGTTCGTCACAATCCCGCTGGAGAGCTAATATGCCGATTCGCGTCTTGCTTGCTGACGATCACGCCCTGGTACGCCAGGGAGTCAAAAGCCTTCTGGAACGAGAAGGACTGCAGGTGGCGGGTGAAGCATCCGATGGACACGAACTGCTCGGTCTGGCACAGAAGCTGCAGCCCGACGTGGCCATCATTGACGTCAGCATGCCAGTGCTGAACGGCATCGATGCCGCTCGCGAGCTGCGAAAAGTTTCACCTAAGACCAAAATCATTCTTCTTACTCGGCATGACGAAGATCAGTATGTCACCGAGGCTTTGCACGCTGGAGTAAGAGGGTACATGCTGAAGAGCCAGGTGGCGAGCGAATTATTCCATGCGATTCAACAGGTTTGCCGCGGGCTGGTCTATCTTTGCCCCAGCGTCTCAGGAACCGTGGTTGATGCGTATCTTGCCAAGAGGCAGCTCTCAGCCGATCCTCTTACATCCCGGGAGCGCCAGGTTCTGCAGTTGGTGGGAGAAGGAAAATCGAGCAAAGACGTCGCCAATCTCTTGGGGATCAGTATAAAAACCGCGGAATCGCACCGGTCGAGAATCATGCAGAAACTTGATATTCACGAGACTGCCAGCCTGGTTCGCTATGCCATTCGCCGTGGTCTCGTCCAGCCTTGACGGAGGAACCGTGACCGCAAGACGAAGCGGCCTGGCCCCGCTTTTGCTCTTTGTTGTTCTCGCCGGCACAATCGGATGTTCCCGGAACAGGAATGCCGTGGCGGTGACAAACGCCACCGGCAAAAGTACTGCTGAAGATAAATTAACGAGTGGGCTGTGCGGGAAGCGGGATGATGGATTGATTCACGTTCCACCTCGCTTTAACAGCTTCGCTCCGCCAACGCAAGGAAACAGCTACTCCGACCCGCAGTACGGCTGCATGATTACCCGTTTGACCAACGGCAAATCGCAATTTAACCTGGCCATTCATCACCAATACGCCACGATCAGCGCAATGAATCAGGACGATACGCTGGTAATGCTGACTACAGAGTGGGGCCAAGGCGTCATTGTAGATACGGTGGGACACATCGTCGTGGATGGGCACGATTTCCCGGCCATCAACAGCAGCAACGTGCCCTGGGCCAGAGACTCCGCGGACGTGTTTTATTACACGAACAAAAATGTCCTTTACCAAGGGAAGATTTCGGGCCATGCGGTAAAAAGCACAGCTTTGCACACGTTCACCGGCTACGCCAATGTGATGATCCCTGACCAGGAAGACCTGTCTGAAGATGGCGATCACCTGTGGATCGTTGGCGGAGACCAAGCCTTCCTGTATTCGATCAGCAGCGGCACAACGGGTCCAGGAGTGAACATTGGCAGCAAAGATACAAATTGCGGCTGGCATAAGGTACAAATCACACCCTCGAACAAGATGCTGGTGACCTGGGCTTGCAATGGCGGGACCCGCGGCAAAGGACAGGAGATCTACAACACAGACAGCACCCTGTATTGGCATATGTTTAACAGCAGCCTGCATACTGACATTGGCAGAGACCTCGCGGGCAACGAGATCGCTGTTGTAGGCAGAATTCCTGATACTTATAAAGATGCCTGCCCCAGTGGAGGAGGAGTCGACACAATTCGAGTGGATTCGCCCCACATTGTCTCCTGCCTGGTTGACGTAAACTGGGCGGCATCTCACGTAAGCTACCGGGATAGCTCCCAGGGATGGGTCGCGATATCGTTTTTTGACCAAGGCGCCTGTCCGCATTATTCCTGCTTTGATCCTCAACACCTCGCCCCTGAATGGCAGCCGATGTGGAAGCACTTCAATGAAGAAGTGGTGCTGGTAAAGATTGATAGCTCGGCGGTTTTTCGGCTGGCGCACCATCGCTCGCGCTCGGCCGAATACTACTGGGCCGAAAGCCGCGCTGCCATCAGCCGCGACGGACGTTATGTGATATTTGACAGCAACATGAATCTCTCTGACACCGGACTGAACGACTATACGGACGTATACCTGATCAGGGTTTATTGAACGGGTTCAGGGCTGCGGCTGCAATAACAGAGCCCTGTTTGTGACCGTCAGGTAATAACCGGCTCAGAAAATATTGGAACTTACATTCCACCTCCATGATTCTCCTTATGTGAAAGTACATGGTTCTGCTGGGCCTCTGGTGAGGAAATATCCATAGGACCTTGCATTTCATTTTGGATAGTTTTCCTCATCTGAAATGCGGGTTTCGCTTGGTTCCCGCCCTCTCGCTGCGTGCTAGATTTGGGTGTTTCGTTTTGGGAATGGGTCGCGACATGGGACCCAGAGGGCGGAGCTGTAGGTTAGTGCAACTCGTAGTGCTACGCATAAAACCCCAACCGTGCATGGGACTCAGAGGGCGGAGCTATGAATAGCGTCAATCAGGTTTCGGGATGCGAGATGATACCAAGTGCGCACGCGGAACAGCCGCACTGGTATGCAGTGCAGACGTATTCCCGGCATGAAAAGAAAGTTGTCACTGAACTCCAGGAAAAGGGCATTACCACATATTTGCCCCTGCTCACGCAAGTGCGCCGGTGGAGCGACCGCCGCAAGGTCATTCAGACGCCGCTGTTTTCCTGTTATGCCTTTGTTCATGCCGCCCTTGTTCCCGAGGTGCATTCCGCG
>QIAW01000107.1:4253-6821 GCA_003225655.1 Acidobacteriota bacterium | reverse complement strand
AGCCCATGGATTGGAGCAGCGAGCTCATCGATCTGGTGGCCTCGCATCCTCGCATCGCCCGCCATGCGCACGTGCCTTTGCAATCGGGCAGCGACCGTATTCTGCGCCAGATGCACCGCAAGTACCGCCCCTGGCATTATGCGGAACGCGTAAACAAGATCCGAGCGCGTTCAGCGCAGGCGGCCATTGGTGCCGACGTTATGGTCGGCTTTCCCGGAGAGACCGAGGAATTGTTCGAAGAGAATCGCAGCTTTATTGCCGCGCTTCCCTTCACCTACCTACACATCTTTACCTTTTCCGCGCGCCCGGGAACTCCGGCAGCGACCATGCCTGACCAGGTTCCAGCGCACATCGCCCGCGAGCGGCACAAGATTCTGCGCGACCTTATTGCAGAAAAGAACCGCGCCTTCCGCCAGTCGTTTATTGGAAGCCGCCTGAATGCGATCACCCTCTCAATCCCGAGCGAGGACAAGAACTGCACCGAGGCTTTGACCGATAATTTCGTCAAGCTGCAGCTCAATGGAAGGCACCCGGCCAATCAATGGATTGAAGCGGAGATTACCGCTCTGACAAAAGATGGCTTACGGGGAGCAGCAAGTTCTTTCTAACCTTTTTATGATTAAAGATTTGCTTTCCTCTGTGCCTCTGTGTCTCTGCGTCTCTGTGGTATTCCTTCCGCCTTTGCTATAATCAAAAGTCCAGTTCAGTATTTGGAGGCGTGCATCGATAAGCGATTTATCCGGATGAATGAGCGTATTCGCGCGCGCGAAGTGCGCGTGATTGACGACGAGAGCGGTCAGCTCGGCATTATGCCGCCCTTCGAGGCGATCAAAAAAGCCCGTGAGCGCGGCCTCGACCTGGTTGAAATTTCTCCCACCGCCACCCCGCCGGTCTGCAAGATCATGGACTACGGCAAGTTCCTTTACGAGCAGGAAAAAAAGGAACGGGCGGCCAAGAAGAAGCAGAAGGTCATCACCGTCAAGGAAGTCAAGTTCAGCATCAACGTTGACGACCACGACTATGAGACCAAGAAGAACCACGTGCTGCGCTTTCTGGCCGAGGGCGACAAGGTCAAGGCCAGCCTGCGCTTCCGCGGGCGCGAAATGGCCCACCGCAATTTAGGTCGTGACATGATTGAGCGGCTGATCCGCGATGTCAGCGAAAAAGCCGTCGTGGAATTTGCGCCGCGCATGGAAGGCAACACGATGCACGCCATCCTCGCGCCCAAGAAGGCCGAGGTTGCCTCCAAGCCGCCCAGGGCTCCGGCGCAACAGCAGCCGCGACCGTAGGAAGCCGCAAGGACTCCGAACAAATTCCGGTTGCCATGAGCAAGCTGTACCTTTGAGCGCACGATTGCGCTCCGGGCAATGAATTTTTTGAAGGATATCTTCTAAGGAAAGTAAAATGCCGAAACTCAAAACTCACAAAGGCGCCGCCAAGCGCTTCAAGAAAACGGCCAAGGGGAAGATCAAGCGCGGTCATGCTATGTCGCGCCACATCCTGACCTCGAAGGCCACTAAGCGCAAGCGCCAGAATGATATGGGTACGCTGGTCGACCCGGCCGACGCCCCCAAAATCAAGCGGATGATTCCGTATTAACGAAGCACTCAGCCGTCAGCATTCAGCATTCAGCCCTTAAGCGATGTCTACGAATGCTGGCGGTATCGCAGCCCGCTGAGGCCCTTAAAAACTGTGTTTTGGCTGAATGCTGACTGCTGATTGCTGAGTGCTATTAAGCGTGTGAAGAGGCCTACCCTGCCTCCAGCCGCGAAAATTGAAAGACACAAAAGGAGAACACCATGCCCCGCGTAAAACGTGGAACCAAGCGCCGCGCGCGCCGCAAAAAAATATTAGAGCGCGCCAGCGGATATTACCTCACAAAATCCAAGCTCTACCGCTCCGCCAAAGAGTCGGTGGAGCGCGCCCTCAAGTTTGCCTACTCCGGACGCAAGCAGAAGAAGCGCCAGTTCCGCTCCATCTGGATCGTGCGCATCGGCGCCGCCGCCAAGCAGCACGGCCTCAGCTACAGCCGGTTTATCAGCGGCCTGAAAAAGAGCGGAGTCGAACTCGACCGCAAGATCCTGGCCGAGCTCGCCGTGAAAGACCCGGCCAGCTTTAAGGGTCTAGCCGAACAGGCAAAGAGCGCGCTGGGGACATCGGCGGCGTAGGCTGTTTGGTTTGTCGTTGCCTGTGTGGCACAGCCGTCCCCGGCTGTGCCCAATTACCAATTCTTAAAGCTGTTCGGGGTTGTGTCGTAGACAGGCAGCTTGCCGCGTCCCGGCCGGAGACGTAGCAAGCTACGTCTCTACGAAGCTTTGTCGAGCAGCGACAAACCACTCCCGCAAAGCGGGACAGATGAAAATAGCCCGCCGTTTCAACGGCGGGTAAATGATACAAAGAATTTTTTAGTCCCCGCAGGGGACGACTGAGTTTCCGGAAGCCCCGCTGAGGTGAGATATGTACACCGTTCCTAAACTCGAAGATTTCTCAGCCACAGCGCTAAAGACCGCTTTTGAGCGACTCCAGTCTGACTTTGAGAAAAGTGTAGGTCAATTAATTCAAGCACTC